>NZ_JBJLRI010000001.1:0-219922 GCF_050871405.1 Kineococcus esterisolvens | reverse complement strand
CCGGGGTCGGCGGTGTGGTGGACGACGGCGGCCTTGATGGTGCTGGCGTAGGAGGCGGAGGACTTGCGCAGGGTCTCGTCGGCGCCCCAGGCCGCGCGGGAGCGGATCCCCGGCTGCGCCACCGCGCTGAGCGCCTCGGCCTCCAGCAGCTCCCGGGTCTCCAGCGACTGCGCGCCGACGGCGCTGCTCAGCCGCCGCGCCCCCGCCGCGGCCGCCGCGTCGCCCTCCCAGCGCCCCGGGTCCACGACCTCCAGCCGGGCGCCGGCCGCGTCGGCGGCGCGCAGGCGCACCTGCACCTGCGCGGCGTCCAGCTCTCCGGTCCACAGCGGTTCGGTGGCCACGACCGCGGCCTCGTCCGTGCCGGGGTCGGGAGCGCTGTCGACCAGCGTCAGCTCGTTCCACGCCCCCCACTCGCCGCCGGCGCGCCGCACCCGCACGGACACCGGCCCCTGCGCCCCGGCAGGCAGGACCACGCCGAGCAGGCTGCCGCCGCTGACGTCCAGCGTGACCTCGGCGGCCTCCGCGTCCAGCGCGCCGCCGCCGTCGGGCAGCGCCGTGGCCGCGCCCCCTCCGGGGGCCGTGCGCAGCAGCGGCGCCGGGGCGCGCAGCCCCGCGGCCAGCGGCAGCGAACGGGTGGAACCCGACGCCGGCAGCGGCAGCGCCGAGGCGCTCGTCAGACCCGAACCACCCGCCGCGGCCGGGGCGGCCTGCGCCCCGGGAGCCGTCAGCAGGGCCAGCAGGCCGGCACCGGTCCCGGCGAGCGCCGCCCGGCGGCTCACCGGCGCGGCTGCGCGGCGCGATGCGTGCGGGGTTCGTCGTCGCTGCGGGTCAGGGGTCATCGCCGGGGCGCTCCGTCCGTCGTCACCAGGGGCCGCCGGTCGGCGACGCTCCACCAGGGACGAAAGCTAGACGACCGTGGAGGCGATGTGAACGACGCGGGGGGAACCGGTGGGGCGCGCCGGTCGCCGTGCGCCGCCGCCGGGGCCGGCGGTGGCGGCGGCGGTCACGTTCCCGGCGCGGCCTCGAGCACGGCTCCCGGACCGTCCTGGGCGACGTACAGGCGCACCCCGAACGCCCGCAGGTGCCGCTCGTGCGCGAGGCGGTAGTCCTCCTGCAGCAGCCGCACCGTCTCGCGGTCCTGCTCGCCGGCGGTGACCAGCGGGCCGGCGCCGCCGACCACCCAGATCCGCCGGGTCCCCTCCAGGGCACCCGCCAGCTCACCCGTCGGCACCACCGTTCCGACCAGCGTCGCCGACTCCGCGGCCGGCTCGGCCAGGGCGAGGTCGCGCAGCCCCTCGAACGCGTCCGGGTACAGCTGGGTCAGCACCCGGTAGCGGTACTCGCCGTCCGGCACGAACAGCAGCCCGTCACCGGGGCGGGCGTGCTCGGCGATGTGCTCGGCGGTGCCGCGCAGGTCCTCGGCGTGGCCGAGCTCCGCGTCGCGGAACACCAGCTGCATCCGCAGCCCCGCCACCGCCGTCACGGCCACCAGCACCAGCGCCACCACCGCCGGCAGCACCGCCGGCAGCACCCGCGAGCGCGCCCGCCACCGCCGCGGCGCCGCCACGGTCACCGCCGCCGCCAGCAGCAGGCAGGTCCCCGGCGTCACCACCACGAGGTAGCGGGTCGTCCACAGCGGGTGCGCCTGCGACAGCAGCCACAGCGCCGGCACGGGCACCGCACCCCACAGCAGCCCCACCTCCAGCAGCGCGCGGGCCCTGGCCCACCGCACCGCCAGCACCACCGCGACCGCCGCCAGCGCCACGGTCACCGGCGAGCCCAGCGCGAACACCACGTGCTCGCCCAGCTGCCGCAGCGGCGGCGGGCGCAGGAACGCCACCTGACCCTGCTGGGTGCTCTGCGCCACCAGCAGCGGCAGCGCCAGCAGCACGCCCGCCCCGCCGGCCAGCGCGCCCCGGCGCCGAGCACCCGCGCCCCGCAGCAGCAGCCACCCGGCGTGCGCGGGCAGCACCATCAGCGCCAGCGTGTTCAGCGCCGCCAGCAGCGGCAGGCTCACCGCGTACCCCGCCCACCAGCCCCACCGGGCCGAGCCGCTGCCGCGCACCAGCAGGTACGCGGAGGCCGTCGCCACCAGCGTCGCGAGCGCGTACGGGCGGGCCTCCTGCGCGTAGCGGCTCACCAGCGGCGTCGCCACCCACAGCGCCGCCGCCGTCACGCCGGCCAGCCGCGCCGTGCGCGGGCCCACCGCCGGCAGCGCCAGCCGCCGGGCCAGGCCGTGCAGCAGCGGAGCCGTCGCGGCCGCCGCCAGCACGGACGGCCAGCGCGCCTGCACCACCGTCGTCGAGGGCCCGAACAGGGAGTGCACCAGGAAGTAGAACGGCGCGTGCACCAGGTCCACGTGCTGCACCAGGCGCCAGATCTCCTCGGCGCTGCGGCGCGCGACGGCCACCGTCACGGCCTCGTCGCGCCACGGGCTCGGCACGCCCACGCGCCAGCTGAACACCGCCAGCGCCACCAGCGCCGACACCGCACCGACCAGCGCGTCCGGCCACCACGGCCCGCCCCGCCCGTCGCGCCGCGTCGCGGCCGGCCGCTGCGGGAGCGCACCAGCCCGCTCACGCGCCAGCGGGACCCGCGGCCCCGCCCGCTCCGTGCGTGCCTGAGTGCTCAGATCGACCTCGCTCGTCACCGTCCGCGCTGCTGCCCCACCCGCGGCGCCGTCACAGCGGCAGCCTGCGGAACACCGGCGCCGGGACGTGGCGCAGGGCCGACATCACCCAGCGCATCGGCTCCGGAGCCCACACGGTCTCCTTGCCGGTGCGCACGGCGTCGACGGCCACCTCCGCCACCTGCTCCGCGGATACGGACAGCGGGGCCGCCTTCAGCCCCTCGGTCATCTTCGTGGTGACGAAGCCCGGGCGCACCACGACGACCCGCACACCCGCCGGGCGCAGCGCCTCGCGCAACCCGGTGAAGAACGCGTCGAAGCCCGCCTTGGAGGAGCCGTAGACGAAGTTGGAGCGGCGCGCCCGCTCGCCCGCCACCGACGACAGCGCCACCAGGACGCCGTGGCCCTGCGCGCGCAGCCGCTGCGACAGCAGGACCCCCAGGCGCACCGGGGCGGTGTAGTTCACCGTCGCGACCAGCTCGGCGGCGTCCGGGTCCTGCCAGGACTCCTCGTTGTCGCCCAGCACGCCGAAGGCCAGCACGGTCACGTCCACGTCCCCGGCGGCGAACGCCTCGGCGACGACCCGCTCGTGCGAGGCGGTGTCGGTGGCCTCGAAGTCGACGGTGCGGACCGCGTGACCGCGCCGGTGCAGGCGGTCGACGGCCGCGTCGCGGCGCTCGCCCGGACGGGCCGCCAGCGTGACCTCCAGCGAGCGCTGCGGGCTGAGCCGCTCCACGACGGCGAGGCCGATGTCCGAGGTGCCTCCGAGCAGCAGCACGGAGCGGGGGTTGCCGAGGGCGTCGATCACGGAGCGTCTCCAGGACGGTCGGGAGGGCGGGCGCGGCGGACCGGCCGACCTCGCCGGCCCGCCGGGGTCCGGGACACCCGGACGAGTCGTCCGACCCTAGCAACGCCACCGCTCGCCCCCGTCGCCGTGGACGCGCACCCGTCGCCCGTCGCGAGCCGCACCGGGGAGGGGGATGATCCGGGGGTGAGCGCAACCCTGCACGGGCGCGTCGTCGTCACCGGAGCCGGCCGGCGCGCCGCCATCGGCGCTGCCGTCGCCCGCCGCGTCGTCGCCGACGGCGCGGCGGTCCTGCTGCACTCCTGGTCGACCCACGACACCGAACAGCCCTGGGGAGCCGACCCCGGCGGCCCGGAGGCCCTGGTCGACGAGCTGCGGCGGGCGGGGGGTCGCGTCGAGCACCTCAGCGCCGACCTGGCCGTCCCCGACGCGCCCACGGCCGTGCTCGCCGCCGCCCACGACGTCTTCGGCCACGTCGACGCCCTCGTCGCCAACCACGCCCGCAGCAGCACGCAGGACCTCGAGCACCTGACCGCGGCTGAGCTGGACCTCAGCCACGCGGTCGACACCCGTGCCAGTCCGCTGCTCGTCCAGGCCTTCGCCGCCCAGCACGACGACATCCGCCCCGGGGGCGGGTGCTGCTGTTCACCTCCGGGCAGTACCACGGGGCCATGCCCGCCGAGCTGCCGTACACCGCCTCCAGGGCGGCTCTGCAAGGACTCACCCGCAGCCTCGCGGTCCACCTGATGCCGCGCGGCACCACGGTGAACTGCATCGACCCCGGACCCAACGACACCGGTTACGCCGACGAGCGGTCGCGTGCCGCGGTGGCCGAGGCGAATCCCGGAGCTCGGTGGAGCACCCCACCGACACCGCCCGCTTCGTCGCCTGGCTGCTCGGCGACGAAGCGGAGTGGGTCACGGGGCAGACCATCGCCTCCGACGGCGGCTGGTCCTCGCGGTGAGCGGCCACCGTCCCCGCCCCGACGATCTGCCGCTCACCGGCTGGAGCCTTCCTGCCGGCGGTCTCCTGCGGCACCGTGTTCGCGCCGGCAGCACCACCGTGATCACCTTCGGGTGCGCTCCAGGGGCTCAGGCGTGCTCAGCGGTGGGCGCGGCCGGACCCTGCGCCGTCGCCACCGGGGTTGCCGGTGCCACGGGTGCCGGGGCTGCCAGGGTCACCGAGGCCTCCGGCGCTGGTGCTCTCGCTGGTGGTGCTTCCGCTGGTGTCAGTGGCATCGGTCGCACGCTGCCCGCGCCCGGCGAGCAGCATGACCGCCACGCCGATGACGGCAGCCAGCAGCGAGCCGGTGAAGATGCCCACCTTGGCCGTGGCCACCAGCGCGGCGTCGGCGTAGGCCAGTTCGGCGATGAACAACGAGACGGTGAAGCCGATGCCGGCCACCGCCGCCACCCCCAGCACGTGCAGCGCGCGCACCCCCTCGGGCAGGCGGCCCGAGCCGGTGCGCACGCACAACCACACCGCCGCGCTGATGCCGACGACCTTGCCGACCACCAGGCCCAGCGCGATCGCCCAGGTCAGCGAGGCGCCCATCGCCTGCCCCAGGAGCCCGCCGCGGAAGTCCACCCCGGCGTTGGCCAGCGCGAACAGCGGCACGACGACGAAGGCGGTGACCGGGTGCAGGCGGTGCTCCAGGGTGTGCAGCACATCGCGCCCGCCGACCTGCCCGGTGGGGGTCAGCAGTCCCAGCGCCACCCCGGCGATGGTGGCGTGCACCCCGGACTCGAGGGTGCACACCCACACCACCACGCCGACCAGGACGTAGGGCCAGATGGCGTGCACGCCGAGGCGGCGCAGCAGCACCACCGCGACCAGCCCGGCCACCGCCCCGGCCAGCCACGCGAAGGAGACGCTGTCGGTGTAGAAGATCGCGATGACGGCGATGGCGATGATGTCGTCGACGATCGCGGCGGTCAGCAGCAGCAGCTTGGCCCCGGCAGGTACCCGCTTGCCCAGCAGGGCCAGCACGCCCACGGCGAAGGCGATGTCGGTGGCCATCGGGATGCCCCACCCGGCCCGCTCCGGGCCGCTGGCCAGCGCCAGGAAGATCAGCGCCGGCACGACGACGCCGCCGACCGCGCCGATCGCGGGCAGGGCGGCCGCGCGTGGATCGCGCAGCTCCCCGACGACCAGCTCGCGCTTGATCTCCAGGCCGACGACGAAGAAGAAGATCGCCATGAGCCCGTCGTTGACCCAGTGCTGCAGGTCCTCGGTGATCGCTGCCTGCCCCCACCCCAGGGTCAGCTCGTGGTGCCAGAAGGTGCCGTAGGCATCGGAGGAGGCGCTGTTGGCCCACACCACGGCCACCACCGCCGCAGCCACCAGGGCGATCCCGCCGGCGGCCTCGTCGTGCAGGAAGTCCTGCAACGGGCTGAGGATGCGACGGGGCGAGGACCGCTGCGCTCTGGTCATGCAGTTCCTCTACCCGCGATGGACCGCCCCTTACCCGGTGCAGGGACCGGGGGGTCACCGGCGTGCTCCGCAGCTCGGAGGACCAGGCTCAGCGGGCGGGCTCAGGAAACGCGATCAGATGACGGCCGCCTGCACGGCGTCGCCGGTCAGGCGGGCGTCGTCCAGGCCCATCAGGTAGTGCTCGGCGTCCAGGGCCGCGGCGCAGCCGGTCCCGGCGGCGGTGATGGCCTGCCGGTAGCGCGAATCGACCAGGTCACCGCAGGCGAAGACACCGGGCAGGTCGGTGTGCGTGGTGGGTGAGTCCACCAGCACGTAGCCCTCGGAGTCGGTGCGCACCTGGCCCGTCAGCAGTTCGCTGCGCGGGTCGTGGCCGATGGCGATGAACACCCCGGCGGTCTCCACGCGGCGCTGCTCGCCGGTGACGGTGTCGGCCAGCGTCACGGCCTCGACCTTGTCCTCGCCGAGGACCTCCACGACCCGGCTGTTCCAGGCGGAGGTGATCCTCGGGTCCGCCGCCGCCCGCTCGGCCATGATCTTCGAGGCGCGCAGAGTGTCGCGGCGGTGCACCAGCGTCACGGAGTCCGCGAAGCGGGTCAGGAAGGTGGCCTCCTCCACCGCGGAGTCCCCGCCGACGACGACGACGTCCTTGCCGCGGAAGGAGAACCCGTCGCAGGTGGCGCACCAGGACACCCCGTGCCCGGTCAGGCGCTCCTCGCCGGGCACGTCCAGGCGCCGGTAGCCCGAGCCGGTGGCCAGGACCACCGCGCGGGAGCGGTAGGTGCGCCCGGTGCGGTCGCGCACGACCTTCACGGGTCCGGTCAGGTCGAGCTCGACGGCGTCGTCGAAGACGAGCTCGGCGCCGAAGCGCTCGGCCTGGCGCTGCATGGAGTCCATCAGGTCCGGGCCCATGACGCCGTCGGCGAAGCCGGGGAAGTTCTCCACCTCGGTGGTGCCCACCAGCGCACCGCCGGCGCTGACCGCACCGGCGATGACGACGGGCTTGAGGGCGGCGCGGGCGGTGTAGATCGCCGCGGTGCAGCCGGAGGGGCCGGAGCCGACGATGACGACCTCGCGCACCGCGTCCTCACCGCCGTCCTGCTCGTCGGCGCCGGCGAAGGCCTGCGCCTCCAGCTCCTCGGTGCTCGCGCCCAGCGTCTGACCCAGGGTGATGAGCCCGGCGGTGGGGATCACGCCCGACCCGCCCGGGTCGCAGTGCCCGACGGCAGCAGGTCGGCCAGCAGGGCCTGCACCCGGCCGCGGATCTCGTCGCGCACCGCCCGGACGGTCTCGAGGCCCTGCCCGGCGGGGTCGGTCAGCTCCCAGTCCTCGTAGCGCTTGCCCGGGTAGAAGGGGCAGGTGTCCCCGCAGCCCATGGTGATGACGGCGTCGGAGGCCTGCACCGCCTCGGGGGTGAGGATCTTCGGCTGCTCGCCGGTGATGTCGATGCCGACCTCGGCCATCGCCTCCACGGCGACGGGGTTGATCTGATCAGCGGGCACGGAGCCGGCCGAGCGGACCTCGACGGCACCGCCCGAGAGGGCGGTCATGAACCCGGCGGCCATCTGCGAACGCCCGGCGTTGTGCACGCAGACGAAGATCGCACTGGGCTTGTCACTCACGAGGATCTCCTTGATCGGTTACTGGTCGCTCACTGGTCGGGCAGTGGTCAGTGGCTGGCGGGTTGCGACTGCTGCGGGATGGAGCGGTGGGCGCCGTGGGTCTTGGTCCACGTCTGCGCCGCCATCTGCACCGCGTCCCAGGGCGAGCCCAGCGGCGGGGTGCAGGCCAGGTCCAGATCGGCCAGGCCCTCGACGGTCATGGCGTGGAAGAGGGCGGTGGCGTAGGTGTCGACCCGCTTGGCCACCTCGCTGCCGTAGCGGCCCACCAGCTGAGCACCCAGCAGGCGACCGGTGTCGGCATCGCCGGTCAGGTGGATGGGGGTCGCCTGCGCCCCCGGGTAGTACGCCTTGTGATCGTCCGGGGACGTCTGGCTCGTCAACGGGGTGAACCCTGCAGCGATCGCTTCGTGCTCGCGCAGGCAACGTCCTGCTCCTGCGCTAGGCGGGCTGCTCCCGCCGCCACCGCCCCGCGCACCCCGCCGGCGCGTCACACTGTTCGCCATGGCGAGGCAACCCTGGTGGCGGGCGACGAAGACGCTGGAGCAGTCCAAGCGGGCGGGGATGCTCTACGCGGCCCTCGCGGCGTTGTCGTGGACCCTGTGGCACGACGACAGCAGCCCCCTCATGTGGCTCGTCAAGATCACCTTCACGGTCGTGGGGCTCTACTTCCTCGCCGCCTGGTACGTCAGGCGCTCCCGCGAGGAGGAGGCCGGCTAGTCACGCCGCCGCTGCCGGCCCGGCGGTGACGTGCGGCGCCAGCCGCGCTCGCGACGGCGACGCACCGCGGACCAGCCCCCGGTGGTGGTCCGGGACGTGCCCGGCACGCCCTAACCTCGGGGCGTGCCGCCACCCCCGCCCGTCCCCGCCGGCCGGCGAGCGTGAGCGGTGTCCTGACCGGCTTCGTCGTCGTGGCGAGCGTCGTGGCCGTCGGCTACCTGCTGGGCCGCACCGGCGCGCTCGGGCCGGGCGCGCAGGCGGTGATCTCACGGCTGGTGTTCTTCGTGGGCACCCCCGCGCTGCTGGTGCGCACGCTCGCCGGCACCGACCCGCGCGAGCTGCTGTCCGAGCAGGTGGTCCTCACCGGCGCGGGGGTCACCGTCTGCGCGGTGCTGTGGTGGGTCCTGGCCCGCCGGCGCCTGCACCTGGGCGTGCGCGAGACCGTGATCGGCGCCCTGTCCTCCTGCTACGTCAACGCCGTCAACATCGGGCTGCCGGTGGCCGCGTACGTGCTGGGCGACCTGACGGCCGTGCTGCCGGCGCTGCTGCTGCAGATGGTGGTGCTCTCCCCGGTGGCGCTGGCGGTGCTGGACGTCACCGGGGAGCGCGCACGGCCACCGGGACGCGCCGCCCGCGCGCGCCGCCTCGTGGCGCCCCTGCTGAACCCCGTCCTGCTGGCCGGGGCCGCCGGGCTCGCCCTGAGCGCCACCGGGGCGTCCCTGCCCACCGCGCTGGACCGCCCCCTGGAGCTGCTGGGCGGGCTCGCGGTGCCCGGGGCGCTGCTGGCGTTCGGCATGTCCCTGCACGGGCGGGTCTCGTCGAGCTGGCGGCGCACCGACGTCCTGCTGGCCACCACGCTGAAGGCGGTCGTGCAGCCCGCGGTGACGTACGCGGCGGCCCGGTGGGGGCTGGGGGTCGGCCCCGCGGGCACGTACGCCGCGACCGTGGTCGCCGCCCTGCCCACGGCGCAGAACGTCTTCACCTTCGCGGTCCGCTACGGCGCCGGGGTCGAGCTGGCCCGCGACACGGTGCTGCTGACCACGGTGCTGTGCGTGCCCGTGCTGCTGCTCGTCAGCGTCGCGGTGCCCGGCGGCTGAGCGGGCCCGTGCCCGCCCGGCTCAGCGGGCCGCCCGCCACGCCTCCCACGCCGAGGCGACGGTGTCGCGCAGGTCCTTCGAGGCCGTCCAGCCGAGCTCCCCGCGGATGCGCGAGACGTCCGCGACCAGCTGCGGCGGGTCACCGGCGCGGCGCGCGCGCACCTCCGGCTCCACGTCGACCCCCGTGACCTCCCGCACCACGCGCAGCACCTCGAACACCGAGGCCCCCGCACCGGTGCCGACGTTGAAGACGTCGTGGCCCTCCTCGGCGGTGTCGCCCGCGAGGTGGTCCAGGGCGGCCAGGTGCGCCTCCGCCAGGTCCAGCACGTGCACGTAGTCGCGCACGCAGCTGCCGTCGGGGGTGGGGTAGTCGTCGCCGAAGACGACCGGGGCCCGGCCGGCGTCCAGCGCGGTGAACACGATGGGGATCAGGTTCATGACGACCGAGTCGCCCAGGTCGGGCCAGCCGGCCCCGGCCACGTTGAAGTAGCGCAGGTTCGCCGAGCGGAGCCCCCACGCCACCCCCGCGGCGCGGTTCATCCACTCGCCCACGAGCTTGGTCTGCCCGTACGGGTTGATGGGCTCGGCGGGGCCGTCCTCGCGCACCACGGCCACCGGCGGGGCGCCGTACGTGGCGGCGGACGAGGAGAACACCAGCCGGCCCACGCCCGCGTCCTGCATGGCCTGCAGCAGGTTCGCCTGGCCGCCGACGTTCTGCTGCCAGTACCAGGCGGGCCTCTCGACGGACTCGCCGACCTGCTTGCGGGCGGCGAAGTGGACCACGGCGTCCACGGAGTGCTCCGCGAAGGCGCCCCGCAGCACGTCCTGGGCGCCCTCGGCGGCCAGGTCCACCTGCAGCAGGGGGGAGTCGCCCACGCGCTCGGCGCGCCCGTTGGACAGGTCGTCGACCACCACGACGTCGTCGCCGCGCTCCTGCAGCAACCGCACCACGTGGGAGCCGATGAAGCCGGCACCGCCCGTCACCAGAACGCTCATGCCCGTGATCGTAGTCACGGGCGGTGGCCCCCGGGGCGTCCCTGGACGCTCGTTCACCCCCACGGGCGCGTTCCGTTCCCTAAGGTGCCGGAGGTGTTCGTCCTCGAGAACCGCGTCCAGCCCTACGCCTGGGGTTCCGCGCACGCGATCCCCGACCTGCTGGGCACCGAACCCGACGGCCGGCCGCAGGCGGAGCTGTGGATCGGCGCCCACCCCGCGGCCCCGTCCACGGCCGTGCCCGCCGGCGGCGAGCCGCGGCCGCTGGACGAGGTCGTCGCCGCCGACCCGGCGGGCGTGCTGGGCCCGCAGCGGCACCGCGACCGGCTCGGGTTCCTGCTGAAGGTCCTGTCGGCCGCCGCGCCCCTGTCCCTGCAGGCGCACCCCGACCGGGCCACCGCGCAGCGCCGCTTCGCGCAGGAGGAGGCCGCCGGCGTCCCGCTGGACGCCGCGCACCGGCTCTACCGCGACGACGAGCACAAGCCGGAGCTGCTGTACGCGCTGGAGCCGTTCGCGGCGATGGCCGGGTTCCGCCCGCCCGCCGCGGCCCGCGAGCTGCTCGCCGGCCTCGAGCTGCCCGAGCTGCCGGGTCCCGCCGCGGAGCTGCTGGACGGGCTGATCGCCGACCTCGCCGGCGCGGACGAGGGCGCCGCGCTGCGCGCCGCCACCGCCCGGCTGCTGGGCGCCGGCGAGGAGGCCGCCGCCCCGCTGGCCGGCGCCGTCGCCACCGCCTGCCGCGACGTCGACGACGACTCCGCCCGCTGCGTGGTGCTGCTGGCCGCCCACCACCCCGGCGACGCGGGCGTGCTGGTGTCCACGCTGCTGAACCAGGTGCGCCTGGCGCCGGGGGAGGCGTTGTACCTGCCCGCGGGCAACGTGCACGCCTACCTGTCGGGCACCGGCGTGGAGCTCATGGCCAGCTCCGACAACGTCCTGCGCGGCGGGCTGACCCCCAAGCACGTGGACGTGCCCGAGCTGCTGCGGGTGCTGGACTTCCGGGTCCTGCCGCCGCCGCTGCTGCCGCCGCGGCGCGTCGCCGAGCACGAGGTGGTCTTCGCCCCCGGCGACGTCGACGACTTCGCCCTGACCGTCCTGGACGCCCGCCCCGGCGCCGCGACCCGCTGGGAGCGTGCCGTGCCCCGCGCGCTGCTGTGCCTGGAGGGCGAGGTGCGGGTGGCGTCCACGACGGGGGAGGTGGACCTGGTGCGCGGGCGCTCCGCCTTCGCCACGGCCGCCGAGCACCCGCTGACCGTCACGGGGTCGGGCCGGCTGGTGGCGGCGTCCCCCGGCGGCGCCTGAGCAACCCGCCGGCCAGGGCGCGCGCCAGCACCGGCGCCGCCAGCAGCATCACCAGCAGCCGCAGCACCTGCACGCTGAGCACGAACGTGGCGTCCGCGCCGGAGCCGACCGCCGCGGCCAGCACCGCGTACAGCCCGCCCGGCGTGGTGGCCAGGTAGGTGTCCAGCAGCGGCAGCCCGGTCGCCGCCGACAGCAGCGCGGCCAGGCCGGCGCTGCCGGCGATACCGGTGACGATCAGCGCCAGCGCCGCCGGCAGCACCCGGGCCACGCTCGCCAGGCTCGCCCGGGTGAACCCCAGCCCCACCTGGAGGCCGATCAGGGCGTACGCCAGCGTCTCCAGCGCCGCCGGCACCCGCACCCCGTCGGCCGCGCCGCCCAGCGACAGCGCCGCCGCCAGCAGCATGGGGCCCAGGAGCGAGGCCGCCGGCAGGTGCGCGACCCGGCCCAGCCAGCGGCCCGCGAGCCCGCAGCCGGCCGCCAGCACGAGCCCCGCCCACGGGGACCCGTCCACGCCGGCCACCGCGGTGCCGTCCGAACGCACCCCGAACGCCACCCGCAGCACCACCGGCAGCGACAGCACCACCACCAGCACCCGCAGGTACTGCACCACCGCCACCACGCGCTCGTCCGCACCCAGCTGGCGGGCCATGACGACCAGCCCGGCGGCTCCGCCCGCGACCAGGGCGAACGCGCCGGTGACGGGGTCCACGTCCCGGTGGCGGCCCAGCAGGGCCCCGGTGCCCAGGCTCAGCGCCAGCGTGCCCAGCGTCACCAGCAGCACCGGCAGCCAGTGCTCGCCGAGGGCGGCCAGGGTCGACAGCTGCACCAGCGTGCCGATCGTCACCCCGACGACGGCCTGCCCGGCGGTGCCGGCACCGCGGGGCAGCGCCAGCGGGCGCGGCACCAGCAGCGCGTCGAGCAGTCCCGCGAGCAGCCCGGCGAACAGCGCCGGGGACGGCAGGCCCAGTGCGCCCAGCCCCGCGGTGACCGCCGCCACGGCCGCGACCAGCGCCAGGGCGTGCAGCGCGGTGCGCGCGGCGGGCGGGCGGGGGAGCGACGGCACCTCAGCCGCGCGGCAGGCGCGCGTCCACCCGCTCCTGGGCGGGCACCGCGTCGGGCAGCGCCGCCAGGTCGGGGGTGAGCACCACCGAGCCGCCGCGGCACCACGCCGCCAGCGGCCCGCGCACGGCCTCGGCGGGCCCGACGTCGGTGAGCAGGCGCACCCCCACCGGCCACGCGGCGCCCGCGCCGGCGGCCTCGCCGAGCAGCGAGCCGTGCGCGAGGGCGTCCAGGGCGCCGTCCCCCGGCGCGGGCTCGGCGACCGGCGCGTGCACGTCGCCGTAGCCGGTGACCACGCGCGCGTAGTCCAGGACGCCGCCGGGCAGCTCGGCGCCGAAGGACGTCGCCAGCGGTGCCAGGGACACCGCGACCCGGTCCGCCGGGCCCTCGCCGCCCAGCGCGGCGGCGTCGGCGGAGACCAGCACGTCGGCGTCGGGGTGCGCGCCGGTCAGGGCGTGGGCGCCGGTGGACAGGACCGCCAGCTGCCACACGAGCGTGCGCCAGTGCGTGGGCAGGTCCAGCGCGACGCGGGTGCCGGGGGCGGCGTCGAACTCCTCCTCCAGCAGGTTCGCCGTCTTGGCGACCCAGTTGGCCAGCACCCGCGCGGACAGCTCCACCCGCTCGCCGGTGGCGGCGTACCGCTCCCCGTAGAAGGTCAGGCGCGGTGCGGTGGGGTCGCCGGCGGTGAGGGTCTGCAGCAGCGCGGGCACCGAGCGGGGGGCGGGGGGCGGCACGGCCCCACGCTACGGCCCCGGGCCCCCGCCCCGCGCCTCCAGCGGTCCCGGCCGCCCCGCCCCGCGGCGACCGGGGGCGCGGCGCGTCCCCGGTCGCCGCGGAGCGGGGCGTGGCGGGTGGCGGGCGGCGTCGGCGGGAGCCGCTAGCGTCCCGGCGTGCCCGCAGCCCCCCGCGCCGACGCCGCTCCCGCCGACCGCGCCGTGCGCCCCGGCCCCGCCTGGGCCGGCGCGCTGCTGACGCGGGTGCCGGTGGCGCTGGCCGCGGCCGTGGCGGCGGTCACCGCCGTCGCCGTGCCGCTGGTCCTGCTGGACCTGTGGGCCCCGTGGACCGCCGTGCCGGTGTGCCTGGTCGTCGCCGTTCTGGCCGGGCGCCTGGCCTGGGCCGTGCCGGCCGTGCCGGCGCCGGCGTGGGCGGCGCTGACCGGCGCCGCCGTCGCCGTCGGCGGGGGGCTGTGGGCCGCGCTGACCCGCGCCGAGCACGTCGTGCTGCGCCGCGACGCCGGTTCGCAGGCCCTGTACGCGCACCACCTCGCCACCCGCCACGGCCTGCCCGTGGACCCCTCCCTCGCCGCGCTGGGCGGCGCGGAGGCGCTGGCCGACCCCAACGTGACGATCGCCAGCCCCGCCTTCTACGAGGTCGGCACCGACGTCGTGCCGCAGTTCCTGCTCGGCGCGCCGGCGCTGTACTCGCTGGGGGAGTGGGCAGCCGGCTGGCAGGGCCTGCTGCTGGCGCCGGCGCTGGTGGGCGCGTCCGCGCTGCTGGCCGTGGCCGGCCTGGCCGCGCGCCTGGTGGGGCCGCGCTGGGCGCCCCTGGCGGCGGGGGCGTTCGCCCTGGCCCAGCCGGTGCTGCACGTGAACCGCTCCACGTACTCGGAGGTCCCGGCCCTGCTCGTGCTGGCGGCGGCCGCCTCGGTGCTGGTGGCGGCCACCGCCGCCGCGGCCACCCCCACGCTCGCCGCGCGCCTGGGCGGCGGGGCGGGGCTCCTGCTGGGCGCCTGCGGCTTCGTGCGCATCGACTACCTGCGCGAGGTCGCGCTGCTGCTGCCGGTGGTGGCGGTGCTGGCGGCGCTGCGCCACCCGGCCGCCCGGGCCCTGCTGGCCGGCACCGCGGTCACCTCGGTCCTGGCGGCGGCCGCGGCGGTGGCGTACTCGCGGCCCTACCTGGGCACGATCGCCGGTTCCCTCCTGCCGCTGGTGGCGGCCCTGGTGGGCCTCGCCGTGCTCTCCGGGGCCGGCCTGCGGCTGGCCCGCACCGGACGGCTCGCGCGCCTGCGGTGGTCGACGAGCCCGCGGCTGGGCCCGGTGCTCGCCGCGGTGCTGGCGCTGGTCCTGGTGGGCCTGGCGAGCCGGCCGCTGTGGCTGGTGGTGCGCCAGGACCCCGAGGACCCCGGCAGCAGGCTGGTCGCCGGGCTGCAGCTGTCCCAGGGCCTGCCGGTGGACGGCGGGCGCACCTACGCCGAGCACTCGGTGGACTGGCTCGCCTGGTACCTGGGCTGGCCCGCGGTGGCCGCCGCGGGAGCCGCCGCGGTCGTGCTGCTGGCGCGCCTGGTGCCGGCGCTGCAGGGCCGCGCGCCGCTGCCGGTGTGGGCGGCGCCGTACGTGGTGGCCGTCGGCTCGACGCTGCTGACGCTGTACCGCCCCGGCATCACCCCCGACCACCCGTGGGCCGACCGGCGGTTCGTGCCGCTGGTGCTGCCCGCGGTCGTCCTGCTGGCCACCGCGGCGCTGGCGTGGGCGGTGCGGACCCTGCCCGCCCACGTGGCGCGCGTGCTGCCGGGCGGCGGGGCGGGCGCCGTCCTGGGGGCCGTGGGGGCGGTGCTGCTGGTGGTGCCGGCGGCGCTGGCCACGGCCCCCCTGGCCGGGCAGCGCACCGAACGCGGGCAGCTGGCCGCCGTCGCCGCGGCGTGCGCCTCCTTCGAGGAGGGCGACGTGGCGCTCGCCGTGGACCCGCGCTCGCGCAACGAGTGGCCGCAGGTGCTGCGCGGCACCTGCGGGGTGCCCGCCGCCTCGATCGTGGTGCCCACCGCGCAGGGTCGTCCCGGCACCGAGGAGTACCTGGACACCCTGCGCGCGGCGGTGCAGCGGCAGGCGGAGCGGGTGCGCGCGGCCGGCGGCCGGCCCGTGCTGGTCGCCGCCGGCGGCGACCTCGCGGCGGTGGACACGCTGCGCGCGCTCGGCGTCGAGGAGCCCGTCACGGTCGCGCGGGTGCGCACCAGCGAGGACGAGCGCGTCCTCACCGAGCGCCCCGACGGCGGCCAGGCCATCACCGTGGAGCTGGTCACCGGCGTCGCCCCCGAGCCCGCCGCCGAGCCCGCCGCCTGAGCCCCCCGCCTGAGCCCGCCGCCCGGGCGCGCCTCAGGGCAGCTTCGCCCGCGAGCAGCGCGTGACGTACGGCATCTCGAGCGTGCCGGCGCCCGTCAGCCGCGCCTCGGCCTGGGCGCGCACGTCGTCCAGGACCTCGCGCCGGCCCTCCTCGTCGAGGGTGATGACCCAGCTGCGCGACAGCGTCAGCTCCAGCAGCCCCTCGAGGGTCATCGGCTGGCTCCAGCGCACGTCGTAGCGCTCCACCGGGCCGAACGGCGGGCCCACGCGCGGCGCGAGGCTGCCCAGCTGCTCCTCGCCCGCCCCGGGCAGGGTGCGGTCCAGCTGCGCCACCCAGTCCACCGAGGGGTCGCGCACGTTCCACAGCAGCCCCAGCCACCCGCCGGGGCGCAGCACCCGCGCCACCTCGGGCGCGGCCCGCTCGGGGTCCACCCAGTGCCACGCCTGCGCCATGACCACCGCGTCCACGCTGCCGTCGGGCAGCGGCACGTCCTCAGCGGTGCCGTCGAGGACCTCCACGTCCGGCAGCACCGCCGCGAACTGCTCGCGCATCCCCGGCGTGGGCTCCACCGCGACGACCTCCAGCCCGCGCGCCACGAGCAGGCGCGTGAGCTTGCCGGTGCCGGCGCCCAGGTCCAGGACCCGGCGGGCGCCCGGGGGCAGCACCCAGTCCAGGGCTCCGGCGGGGTAGCCGGGACGGGCGCGCTCGTACACGGCGGCGGCCGCGCCGAAGGAACGGGCCTGGGTGGCGCGCTGCGCCCTGCGCTGGTCGTGGTCCACGCCCACATGCTGCACGTCGCGCCGCGGCGCTCGGCGCCGGGATCCCCCCGCCGGCCTGGGTAAGCTCCCCTGCGCCATGGCTCCCGAACTCCCCGCAGACGCCGCCGCGTCCCCGCCCGTCCCGGTGGCTCCCGCCGGCGGCCCCGGCCCGCTGCCGCCCCCGGTGGGTGAGGACGCGCCGCCCGTCGCCACGATCGTGCTGCCCTGCTACAACGAGGAGGCGCACGTCCTGCTGGAGATCGAGCGGATCACCGCGGCGATGGACGCCGACGGCATGCCGTACGAGCTGCTGGCCGTGGACGACGCCTCCACCGACGACACCCTCGAGGTGCTGCGGCAGGCCGAGCAGCGCTACCCGCACCTGCGCGTGGTGGCGTTCCGCCGCAACGGCGGCTCCGGCACGGTGCGCCGCATCGGCACGCAGATGGCCCGCGGCGAGATCGTCGTGTGGACCGACGCGGACATGACGTACGAGAACGAGCGCATCCCCGAGCTGGTGCGGGTGCTGCTGGAGGACGACTCCTACGACCAGGTCGTGGGGGCGCGCACCACCGAGGAGGGCACCCACAAGGTCCTGCGGGTGCCGGCGAAGTTCGTCATCCGCAAGGTCGCCGAGGTGCTGGCCCGCCAGCGCATCCCGGACCTGAACTCGGGCCTGCGCGCCTTCCGCAGGTCGGTGTCGCTGCCGTACCTGCGGCTGCTGCCGCCCGGCTTCAGCTGCGTCACGACGATCACGCTGGCGTTCCTGTGCAACCAGCACGACGTCAAGTACGTGCCCACCTCGTACGCCAAGCGCGCGGGCACCTCGAAGTTCCACTTCGTCAAGGACGCCTACCGCTACATCCTGCAGGTGCTGCGGATGGTCATGTACTTCGAGCCGCTGCGCGTGCTCATGCCGCTGGCGCTGTTCCTGTTCGGCCTCGGGTTCGTCAAGGCCGTCACCGACATGTTCCGGCACGCGTTCTACTTCCCGGCGAACACGGTGCTGCTGCTCGTGTCCGGCCTGCTCATCGGGTCGGTGGCGCTGCTGGCCGACCTCGTGGTGCGCTCGCGGGACTCCTCGTGAGCGGCCAGCGGCGGCGCGCCGCCGTGGTGGGCCCTGCCCACCCCGCCAAGGGCGGCACGGCCCTGCACACCACTGAGCTGGCCCGCCGGCTGGCCGCCGGGCCCGGTGCGCAGGTGAGGCTCGTCTCGTGGGCGCGGCAGTACCCCGCCGTGCTCTACCCCGGCCGCCCGGAGGTGCCCGGCGGGGTGCCGGAGGTGCCGCGGTTCGAGCCCACGGTGCGCTCCCTGGCGTGGAACTCGCCCGCCTCGTGGGTGCGCACCGGCCGGCGCCTCGCACCCGCCGACCTGGTCGTGCTGACCCACGTGGTGCCCGTGCAGGTGCCGGCGCTGCTGGGCGTGCTGGCGGGGCTGCGCTCGGCGGGCTCGGCCGCGCGCACCGTCGTGGTGGCCCACAACGTCCTGCCGCACGAGTCGCGGCCCGGGGACGCGCTGCTGGTGCGCCGGCTGCTGTCGAGCGTGGACGGGGTCCTGGTGCACACCGACGCGCAGGCCGAGGTGGCCCGCGCGCACGGCGCGGTGCGCGTGGAGGTCGCCGACCTGCCCCCGCACCTGCCCGGTGGTGCACCGCTGCCCGGCCCGTCGGGTTCGCGGGTGGCGCGCGACGGCGGGGTGCGGCTGCTGAGCCTGGGCGTGGTGCGCGGCTACAAGGGCGTGGACCTGCTGCTGGAGGCGCTGCGCGCGGTGCCGGCGGCGCGGCTGACGATCGCCGGGGAGCTGTGGGGCGACGCGGGGCGCACGGTGCGCGAGCTGGCGGCGGCGCCGGACCTGCGCGAGCGGGTGGAGCTGCGCGAGGGGTACGTGCCCGCCGCGGACCTGCCCGCGCTGCTGGCCGCGCACGACGCGCTGGTGCTGCCGTACCGCTCGGCGACGGCCTCGCAGAACGCGCTGCTGGCGTTCGCGCACGGCCTGCCCGTGGTGGCCACCCGCACCGGCTCGTTCCCCGCGCAGGTGCGCGACGGCGTCGACGGCGTCCTCGTGGAGCCCGGCAGCGTCCCGGCGCTGGCCGAGGGGCTGCTGCGCCTGCTCGACGGCGGGTTGCAGCGGCTGCGCGAGGGCGTGCAGGCGCCCGACCTGGAGGAGCCGTGGTTCGCCTACCTGGCGGCGCTGCGCCGCGCCGCCGAGGGCTCCGCGGCCGCCGCCCCGCCCGGCGGGCGCGCCCTGGCCCTGGCCAAGCGCGGCGCGGAGCACGCGCTGTGGGCGCGGGTGGGGGTGCAGCGCCGCCTCGGCGAGCGGCTCGCCGACCGCGAGCTCGCCGCCCCGCCCGCGCGCCGGCCGGTGCCCAGCGGCGTGCCGCGCACCGGCGTGCTGCAGGACGCCGCCGAGGTCGCCGACGCCGTCGCCCAGGCGAAGCGGCTGCGGCTGCCCCCGCACCCGGACAGTCCGAAGAACTGGGACGCCCTCGGCGCGGTCGCGGCCGTGCTCACCCTCGCCGACGACGGCTCGCGCTCCGCGCGCGTGCTGGACGCCGGCAGCGCCCGCTACTCCCCGGTGCTGCCGTGGCTGCGGCTGTACGGCCTCGGCGCCGAGCGCGGCGCCCTGGCCGGCATCAACCTGGAGTTCGGCGCCCCCGTGCACCGCGACGGGGTGGAGTTCCGCCACGGCGACGTCACCGACACCGGCCTGCCGGACGGCTCGCTGGACGCCGTGACGTGCATGTCGGTGATCGAGCACGGCGTGCCGGTGGCGGCGTTCCTCGCCGAGACGGCGCGGGTGCTGCGCCCGGGCGGGGTGCTGTGCCTGTCCACCGACTACGACGCCGACCCGCCGGACACGACCGGGATCACCGCCTACGGCGCCCCTGTGCGCATCTTCTCCCCGGCCGACGTGCGAGAGCTGGTGGCGCAGGCGGACGCGGTGGGCCTGGGACTCGTGGGGGAGCTGACCGACGAGGTCCTGGCCCACCCGCAGCGCCCGGTGCACTGGGCGCGCACCGGCCTGGACTACACGTTCGTGCTGCTGACGTTCCGCCGGCGCTGACCCGCGTGCTGCGCCGGGTCCTCGCGCTGTTGCGCTCGCCGTGGGTGCGCGGGGGCTTCCTGCTGCTCGCCCTCGCGCTGGCGGTGGCGTACCTGGTGCGCGAGCGCACGGCGATCGCGGACGCGTGGGCCCGGCTGGACGCGGCCGCGGTGCTGACGGCGTTCGCGCTCTCGCTGGCGAACGTGGCGCTGTCGGGGGCGTCGTGGCGCGCGGTGCTGGCGGACCTGGGCTCGCCGCTGCCGTGGCGGGGTGCGGCGCGGGTCTTCTTCGTCGGCCAGCTGGGCCGGTACGTGCCGGGCACGGTGTTCCAGTTCGTCGCGCAGGCGGAGCTGGCCCGCGACCTGGGCGTCCCGCGGCGGCGCACCGGCTCGGCGCTGGCGGTGGCGCTGCTGGTGTCGATGACGACGGCGGGCCTGCTGGCCACGGGCGTGCTGCCCCTCGCGCTGCACGGGGCGGACCCCGCGGGGTCCGCCTGGGCGGGGCGGGTGCGCTGGCTGGCACCGCTGCTGCTCGTGCTGCTGGTGCCGGCCGTCCTGAACCGGCTGCTGGGCGCGCTGCTGCGGCTGGCGCGCCAGGAGCCGCTGGAGCACCCGGTGACGGCCCGGGGCCTGCTGGCCGCCGCGGGCTGGGCGCTGGCGTCCTGGCTGGCGGTGGGTCTGCAGGTCTTCGTGCTGGCGCACGCGCTGGGGAGCGGCTGGCCGGCGGGGCGGCTGCTGGCGCTGGCGGTCGGCGGGTACGCGCTGGCGTGGGTCGTGGGCTTCCTCGTCGTGCTGGCGCCGGCGGGGGCGGGGGCCCGCGAGCTGGCCCTGGCGGCGGTGGTGGCCCTGGCGCTGGGCGGCGGGGGAGCTGCGGTGGTGGTGCTCGGCTCGCGGGTGCTGCTGACGGCCGCGGACCTGCTGCTGGCGCTGTCCGCTCTGGCCACGACCGACCGCGCCGCCCTCGCCCGCGCTCGCCGCGCCGCCCCCGCCGACCGGCACGACTGACCTCCCCCTCCCCGCACCCCCCGGTGAGCAGGGGAGCGGCAACCCCCTCGATCACCGAGGGGTGGGGAGGAGCAGGTTGCGATCGTGTGAAGAATCGCGACTCGCCGTGGTCCTGGTTGGTGCATCCGGGTGGTTGCCGACATGGTGTGTCGGCCCGGCTCCGGGTGTCGCCCGGCGGCCGGAGCCGCTCAGACGCCGTCGACCGCGGAGAGGGAACCCCCATGCGCCGCCGCACCGTGCTCAGCTCGCTCGCCGTCACGCCGATCGTCGTGGCCGGTTGCAGCTCCGGGGAGGGCGTGGACACCGGCCAGGGCGGCGGGGAGGGTGGCGACGCGTTCGTCGCGGCCATCAGCGCCCAGCCCGACCAGTTCGACCCGCACAAGACCACCGCGTACGCCAGCTTCCAGGTGCTGGAGAACGTCTACGACACCCTCGTCGTCCCCGGCGCCGAGGATCAGGTGATGCAGCCGTCGCTGGCCACGGACTGGGAGACCAGCGAGGACGGCCTGACGTGGACGTTCACGCTGCGCGACGGGGTGACGTTCCACGACGGCTCCACCTTCGACGCCGACGACGTCGTCTTCTCCTACCGGCGCATCATCGACCAGCAGCTGTCCAACGCGTACCGCTTCGCCACCGTCACCGACGTGCGCGCGCAGGACCCCCGCACCGTCGTCATCACGGTCTCGGAGCCGACGCCGGCCCTGCTGGCCCAGATCGGCGGCTTCAAGGGCATGGCGATCCTGCCCTCCGGCGTGGACGAGTCGAGCCTGACGACGCAGGCGGTGGGCACCGGGCCGTTCCGGCTGGACAGCACCTCCGCGAGCGAGGTGTCGCTGAGCCGGTTCGACGACTACTGGGGCGAGGCGCCCACCCTCGACGGGATGACGTTCCGGTTCATCACCGAGCCGGCCGCCGCCATGACCGCCCTGACCAGCGGCCAGGTGCAGTGGACCGACAACGTGCCCACGCAGCAGGTCTCCGACCTCGCCGAGGACGAGCAGGTCGAGCTGGGCCAGGTCGCCAGCGTCGACTACTGGTACCTGGCGATGAACCACGCCAAGGCGCCGTTCGACGACCGGGACGTGCGCCGGGCGATCGCCACCGCGGTGGACCGCGGCGCCGTCACGGAGGCCGCGCGCTTCGACGCCGCCCGCCCGAACCAGACGGCGATCCCCGAGGACAGCTTCTGGTACCACGACTACGCCCCCTTCACCACGGACGTCGACGAGGCGAAGCGGCTGCTGGAGGGCGCAGGGGTCACCACCCCGCTGACCATGGGCCTGATGGTGACCTCGGAGTACCCCGAGACGGTCACGGCCGCGCAGGTCCTCGCCAGCCAGCTCGAGCCCCTCGGCATCACCGTGGAGATCCAGACCGAGGACTTCGCCACCTGGCTGGACCGGCAGGGCCGCGGTGACTTCGACGCGTTCATGCTCGGCTGGCTGGGCAACATCGACCCGTTCGACTACTACGACGGCCAGCACCGCACCGGCGGGTCGAACAACTTCCACGGCTACTCCAGCCCAGTCACCGACGACCTGCTGGACCGCGCCGCGGTGGCCACCGACCGGGACGAGCGCAAGGACCTGTACGACCAGGCCGCCCAGCAGATCGTCGACGACGTCTCCTACCTGTACCTGTACAACCCCGACGTGGTGCAGGCCTGGACGCCGGGGCTGACCGGCTACACGATCCGCCCGGACAAGGCCGTCAACTTCGAGGAGGTGGAACTGCCCTCGTGACGGGGATCGCGCTGCGGCGGGCCCTGCAGTCCGTCGTCGTCCTGCTCGGGGTGAGCGTGGTGGTGTTCGCCCTGATGCACCTCGTCGAGGGCGACCCGGTGCGCCTGGCGCTGGGCACGCGCTTCGACCAGGAGACGTACGAGGCGCTGCGCGAGCGCGCCGGGCTGGACCAGCCGCTGGTGGTGCAGTACCTGCAGTGGATCTCCAGCGCGGCCACCGGCGACCTGGGCGTGAGCTTCCGCTCCGGTGAGCCCGTGACCGCGCTGATCCTGGAGCGGCTGCCGGCGACGCTGTCGCTGGCGGGCGCCTCCATCCTCGTGGCGCTGCTCATCGCGGTGCCGCTCGGCACCGCCTCGGCGTTGCGGCCGCGTTCCGTGATCGACGGTGCCGGCACGGTCCTCAGCCAGATCGGCATCTCCGTGCCGGAGTTCTGGATGGGCATCATGCTGATCCTGCTGTTCGCCGGGACGCTCGGCTGGTTCCCCGCCGGCGGGTACGTGCCGCTGAGCGAGGACCCGCTGGGCTGGGTGCGCTCGCTGGTGCTGCCGGCGGTGACGACGGGCCTGGTCTCCGGCAGCGTCCTGACGCGGTTCACCCGCTCCAGCGTCCTGGAGGCGCTGGGCGCCGAGCACGTGCGCACGGCCCGCGCCAAGGGCCTGGGGCCGCGGGCAGTGCTGAACTGGCACGTGCTGCGCAACGCGCTGCTGCCGCTGGTGACGGTGACGGGCGTGCAGCTGGCGTACCTGCTGTCCGGGGTCGTCGTCGTGGAGATCGTGTTCGCCTGGCCGGGCCTGGGCCAGCTGGCGCTGCAGGCGGTGCAGGCGCGCGACTACCCCGTCCTGCAGGGCGCTGTGCTGCTGTTCGCCGCCGTGTTCCTCCTGGTGAACCTGGTGGTGGACCTGCTGTACTCCAAGCTCGACCCGAGGATCAGCGCGTGAGCGCCGCGCAGGACCCGGTGGCGGTCCCGGCCCGGCGCGTCTCGGTGCGCCCGCCGCGGGGCAGGTTCACCTCCTCGCTGCGGCTGCTGCTGACGTCCCCGACGGCGCTGTTCGCGCTCCTCGTGGTGACCGGGGTGGTGGTGCTGGCGCTGCTCGACGAGCGGATCGCGCCCACCGGGAACAACGAGGTCGACGTGCAGCAGCGGCTGCTGCCACCGGGGGCGGGGCACTGGTTCGGCACCGACGACCTGGGCCGCGACGTGCTCAGCCGGGTGGTGCTGGGCGCGAAGGTCTCGCTGCAGGTCGGTGCGGTGGCGGTGGGTTTCTCCCTGCTGGCCGGCGTCGCGGTGGGCCTGGTCGCGGGGTACTACGGCCGCTGGCTGGACACGGTGCTCATGCGGCTCATGGACGTCCTGTTCGCGTTCCCGGCGATCCTGCTGGCCATCGCCGTCATCGCGATCCTGGGGCCCGGCACCACCAACGCGATGATCGCCATCGGCATCACGTACACGCCGGTGTTCGCGCGGGTCACCCGCGCGGCCGTGCTGAGCGTGAAGGAGAGCGTGTTCGTGCGCGCCTCCCGCTCGGTGGGCGTCTCCGACGCCCGGATGCTGCTGCGGCACGTGCTGCCGAACGCCGCCCCGCCGATCATCGTGCAGACGTCGGTGAGCCTGGCGTTCGCGGTCCTGGCCGAGGCCGCGCTGTCGTTCGTGGGCCTGGGCACGCGGCCGCCCGCGCCGAGCTGGGGACGGATGCTGTCGGAGGGCCGCAGCTACCTGGAGGACGCGTGGTGGATGGCGGTGTTCCCGGGCCTGGCGATCGTGCTGCTGGTGCTGGCGTTCAACCTGCTCGGCGACGCCCTGCGCGACGTCCTGGACCCGCAGCAGCGCAGCGCGCTGGAAGCCGCGCGCGCCAGGCCGCGCCGGAGCCGCCGGGCGGGGGTGGGCGCGTGAGCGAACCGGTGCTGGCCGTGGAGGACCTGCGGGTGCGCATGGACACCGCCCGCGGGACCGCCGACATCGTCAACGGCCTGAGCTACTCCGTGGCGCCGGGCGAGACGGTCGCCGTCGTGGGGGAGTCCGGCAGCGGCAAGAGCGTGTCGGTGATGGCCCTGCTGGGGCTGCTGCCGAAGCGGGCCCGCGTCTCCGGCCGCGCGCTCTTCCGCGGCCGGGACCTGCTGGCGATGGGCGAGTCGCAGTTGCGCGCCGTGCGCGGCAACGGCGTGGGCATGGTGTTCCAGGACCCGATGACGTCGCTGAACCCGGTGCTGACGGTCGGGCGGCAGCTCACCGAGGGCCTGCTGGCCCACCGCAGGGTGTCGGGGAAGAAGGAGGCGCGCGAGCGGGCCGCGCAGCTGCTGGCGGACGTGGGCCTGCCCGACCCGCGCGGCGCGCTGGACCGCTTCCCGCACGAGCTGTCCGGCGGCATGCGCCAGCGCGTCGTCATCGCCATCGCCCTGTCCGGCGATCCCGCACTGCTCATCGCCGACGAGGCCACCACGGCCCTCGACGTCACCGTGCAGGCGCAGATCCTGGACCTGGTGGCGCGCCTGCAGGACGAGCACGACACCGGCGTGGTGTGGATCACCCACGACCTGGGTGTGGTCGCCGGGACCGCGGACCGGGTGCTGGTGATGTACGGCGGGCGCTGCGTGGAGGACGGAGCCGTCGACGACGTCTTCGAGCACCCCGCCCACCCCTACACGCAGGGGCTCCTGGGGTCGCTGCCGCGGTTGCACGACGACGAGCCGGGCGGTCGCCGGCGCGACCTGGTCGCCATCGGCGGCACCCCGCCGCCGCCCACCGACCTGCCCCCCGGCTGCGTGTTCTGGCCGCGCTGCCCCGTGCGCGGCGACGAGCGCTGCGCCGGCGAGCAGCCCCCGCTGGTGCCGGTGGCCCTGGGCTCCGGCGGCGTGCCGCACCGGGCGGCGACGTTCTACGACGCGGCGCGCGGCGCCGGGGAGGTCCGGTCGTGAGCGCCGACGGCGACGACGTCCTGGTGCGGGCCCGGGGCCTGCAGGTGCACTTCCCGGTGCGCTCGAAGGGCCTGCGGCGCAAGCGCACCGGTGAGGTGCGGGCCGTGGACGGGGTGGACCTGGACGTCCGCCGCGGCGAGACGCTGGGGCTGGTGGGGGAGTCCGGGTGCGGCAAGTCCACCCTCGGCAACGCGCTGCTGCGCCTGGTGGAACCCACGGCGGGCCGCGTGGAGTTCGACGGCACCGACGTCACCGCGATGGGCGCGCGCGAGCTGCGCGCGCTGCGCCGGCGCGCCGTGATGGTCTTCCAGGACCCGTACGCGTCCCTGGACCCGCGCACCACCGTGGGGCAGACCGTCGCCGAGCCGTTGCAGGTGCACGGCCTGCACCGCGGCGCCGAGGCGCGGGCGGCGCGGGTGGCCGAGCTGCTGGAGCTGGTCGGCATGGACCCGTCGTCGGCCTCGCGCTACCCCCACGAGTTCTCCGGCGGGCAGCGCCAGCGGGTCGGCATCGCCCGCGCGCTGGCGGGCGAACCGGACTTCGTGGTGTGCGACGAGGCCATCGCCTCCCTGGACGTCAGCGTGCAGGCGCAGGTGCTGAACCTGCTGCGCGACCTGCAGCAGCGCCTGGGCCTGACGTACCTGTTCGTCTCCCACGACCTGGCCGCGGTGCGGCACGTCAGCGACCGCATCGCGGTCATGTACCTGGGGCGCGTGGTGGAGGTCGGCGACGCCGACGACGTCAGCAGCCGCCCGCAGCACCCGTACGCGCAGGCGCTGCTGTCCGCGGTGCCGCTGCCCTCCCCGGCCGCCGAGCGCCGCCGCGAGCGGATCGTGCTGTCCGGCGACGTGCCCTCCGCGACGCGGGTGCCCTCGGGCTGCCGCTTCCGCACCCGCTGCCCGCGCGCGTTCGCCCCGTGCCCGGACGTGGACCCGGCGCTGCAGCGGGTCGAGCCGGGCCACGCGGCGGCCTGCCACCTGCACGGGGTGGTCGGGGTGCCCGTGGCCGGCCCGGAGCGCCGCCCGGCCTGAGCGCCCTCACCCGGGCGCACGGGGCCGCGTGCTCCGTTCGGGGCTCATCGGTCGCTCAGGGTCGGGTCGCCGGTGCGCCGTGCCGAGGAGCACCGGGTGAAGACAGTGCTGGAGATCGAGACCACCAAGCCGATCGGCACCCGTGAGCTGAACGGCTTCCTCGTCGGCATCGCCGCGACGATGCCGGGCTGCTTCGTGTCCCAGGGGCCCAGCACCCGCGGGCGGCTCACGGTGACCGTGCTGGCGCCCACGTCGCTGGCCCTGGAGGTGGCCGAGGAGGTCCTGGAGTCGCTGCCGCACCTGTGCGACTCCATCGCCTCGCTGTCCCTGCGCAAGCCGGTCAGCCGCCTCGAGGACTGACGGCCGCGAGCCGTCAGTCCTCGTCGCGCGGCACGCGGGTGGAGGTGCGCTGCACCACGTCGGAGTACTCCGGGTGGCGCTGGATCCAGCGCGAGACGAACGGGCACAGCGGCACCGCGGTCAGGCCGCGGGCGCGCACCTCGTCCAGCGCGTGGCGCACCACGGCCGAGGCGATGCCGCGGCTCTCGAAGCCCGGCAGGACCTCGGTGTGCGAGAAGACCAGGAAGCGCGGTGCGGGGGAGTAGACGGCCACGGCGGCCAGCTCCCCGCCCACCCGCCCCTCGAAGCGGGACAGCTCCGCGTTGTCGGCGACGACGAGCTCGTCGCCCGTGCCGGGCCGAGGTGCGTCCTGCGCGGGCGCGGGGGCGGTCTGGTGCGGGGTGGCGCTCACGGTGCCTCTCCTGTCGGTCGGGTCCCCGATCGGGGCGTCGGCCTCTCAGGTGCAGTGAACAGCCTCCGGCGCCGCGATGACACCCGGGTGTCCGCGGCGTGGCCCGGCCCGCGCCCCGGACGGCGCCCCGCGCCGCTCCCGCCGCGGTCCCCGCGCGTCTACCGTGTCCCGGTGACCGTCCCCGCCCAGCGCGTCCCCGCGGACGCCGGCGCCCCCCTCGTGCGGCGCTGGCGGCCGGGCTGGGAGCTGGACCTGGGCTGCACGGTCTCGGTGCTGCGCCGCGGCGCGCACGACCCGACGTTCCGCCGCGAGGCCGACGACAGCGTGCGCCGCGCCACACGCACCCCCGAGGGCCCCGCCCAGCTGCACCTGGTGGCGGTGCGGGGCGCCGGCGAGGTCGAGGCGCGCGCCTGGGGACCGGGCGCCCAGCTGGCGCTGGAGGGCGTCCCCGACCTGCTGGGCGCCGCCGACACCACCCACGCCGAGTTCGAGCCGCGCCGCGAGCACACCGCCCTGCGCGAGGCCTGGCGCGCCCACCCCTGCTGGCGCCAGCCCCGCACCGGGGCCGTCTTCGAGGCGCTCGCGGCCTCGGCCCTGGAGCAGGTCGTCACCACCCGCGAGGCGTTCGCCGGCTGGCGCCGCCTCGTGCTGCGCTTCGGCGAACCCGCCCCCGGCCCGGCGGGGCTGTGGGTGCCGCCGTCGCCCGCGGACTGGCTGGAGGTGCCCTCCTGGGAGTGGCTGGCCGCCGGCGTCGAGCTGCGCCGGCGCAGGGTGACGATCCTCGCCGCACCCCGCGCCGCCGCGCTGGAGCGCACCCTGGCGATGGACGCCGCGGCCGCCGACCGCGCCCTGCGCTCCCTGCCCGGGGTGGGGGTGTGGACGTCCGCGGAGGTGCGCGCCCGCGCCCACGGCCACCCGGACGCGTTCTCCTTCGGCGACCTGCACGTGGCCGCCGACGTCTCCTGGGCGCTGACCGGGGAGGTCCTCGACGACGCCGGCTGCGCCGAGGTCATCGAGTGCTACCGCGGGCACCGCTACCGCGTGCAGCGCCTGCTCGTCCTCGCCGGTGTGCACCGGCCACGCCGCGGCCCGCGCGCCGCCCCGCCCACCCACACGCCGAACCGCGCGCTGCGCGCGCACCGACCCCGCCGGGGCGGCTGAACCGGGCTGCTGGTGGGATGCACGGCGTGCGCGTGCTCCTCATCGGCTGGTCCAGCGTCCTGCACGGCGAGGCCACCGCGGGCGACCTCCTGAGCACCGAGGCCGTCGCGCAGCGGCTGCGCGCCGACGGCGCCGAGGTGGACCTCGCGTGGAGCCCGGCCGTGCTGCGCGCGCAGGGCCCCCGCGGCGGGGTGCTCTACGAGGACGCCGACGAGGTCCTGCGGGTGGACCCGGCCGCCTACACGCACGTCGTGTGGGCCTGCGGTCCGCTGACGGGCCGGCCCGTCGAACGCGTCCACGAGCGCTTCCCGCACGCCCGCCGCCTCGCCGTCGGCGTGTCCGTCCTGGACCCCGCCGAGGCGGCCGTCACCGGCTTCCACGCCGTCGTGCCGCGCGACGCGCCGGACCTCCCGGGCCGCCGCGACCTCGCCGCCCGCCCGGCCGTGGAGGGCGTGCCCGTCGTGGGCGTCTACCTCACCCGCGGGCAGGGCGAGTACGGCGCGCGCCGCCGCCACGACGAGGTCGCCGGCGCCCTCGCCGGCTGGCTCGGCGGCCTGGACGCGGCCCGCCTGGAGCTGGACACCCGGGTCGACCCGCGCGACTGGCGGCTGCCCGCCACCGCCGAGCAGGTCCTCGCCGTCGTGGCCCGCCTGGACGTCGTCGTCACCACCCGCCTGCACGGGCTGGTGCTCGCGCTGCGCTCCGGGGTGCCCGCGCTGGCCGTGGACCCCGTCGCCGGCGGCGGCAAGGTGAGCGCCCAGGCGCGCGCGTGGGGCTGGCCGGCGCTGCTGGGCGCCGAGGAGGTCCTCGCCCCCGACGGTGCCCTCGCGCTGGGCGAGCAGCTGGCCTGGTGCACCTCCGGCAGCGGCCGGGCCGCCGCCGCCCGCGCCCGGCGCGAGGCTCCCGCCGCCGGTGCCGAGCAGCTGCAGGCCCTGACCGCCGCCCTGCACGGCTGAGCGCCCCGTCGCGCCCCCCTCGCGCCCCCCGCGCGGCGCGTCAGCGCACCGGCGCCACCCGCACGACGGCCTCCCGCCCGCCGCTGCGCGTGAGCGTGCCCTCGAGGTCCTCCGTCCACAGCGCGGCCACCACCCGCTGCGCCAGCGCGCCCAGCTCGAAGGCGTCGTCGGCGGACAGGTGCAGCGCCGGCCCGGCGCCGTCGTCCTTGACCAGGCAGCGGCCCGTGCCGCCGGCCGTCGCGACGTCCGCGACGCGGGCCAGGCGCTCGGCCGGGGTGCCGGGCACCACCGGCGGCGCGTCGACCGCGGTGGCGCCGATCGCGGCGCGCACCGCCTCCACGTGCCCTAGGCGGAACCAGTCGGCCGCGGCCGCGCGCAGCAGCGAGCGCGCACCGGGGCCGTCGTCGGCGCCCACCCGTGCGGCCAGCCCGCGGATCAGGGCCGCGGGCACGCCGTCGGTCTTGCCCTTGACGAGGTCGGCGGTGGCGGCGACCTCGTCGGCGATGGCGCGGGCGGTGACGCTCATGGGCCGTCCGGAGGCGTCCAGCTCGCCGCGCAGGTCGTCCAGGACCGCCAGGCCCGCCACGCCCAGGGCGAAGTCCGTCTGGCCCTCGCGCCAGGCGCGACCGGCGGTGTCGGTGACGACCACGCCGACGTCCGCGCCGGTCAGCTCCCGCAGGCCCGCGCGCAGCGAGCGGGCCTCGGCGTCGGCGTCTGCGGGCAGCAGCAGCACGGTGCCGTCGGCGACGTTGGAGGCGTCCACGCCCGCCGCGGCCATCACCGGTCCGGCGGCGGACTGCACGACGCTGGCGAGCCCGGCGGGGGTGCGCCGCGCGGCGACGGTGCGCACCGACTGCGCGGCGATGACGGCCTCCCGCTCGGCCAGCGGGGCGGTCAGCCCGCGCGCCTTGGAGACCACCTTGCTGGACACGGCCAGGACGTCGCCGTCGACCAGGGAGGCGCGCTGGGCGTGCAGGGCGTCGACGAGCAGGCCGGCGAGGTCGTCGCCGGAGCGGACCTCGCCCACGCCGGTGATGCCCACGACCTGCAGGCTGGTGGCGGAGCGCATCACGCGGGCGCCACCTCCCCGGCGCGCTCCCCGGCCAGTTCCAGCGCCAGGTCCAGGGCGGCACCGGCCAGGGCGGCGGTCGCGGCCGGGCCGCTCATCAGCAGGGGGCGGCGGCGCACCGCCAGCGGGCGCGGCCCGGGTGCGGGCGCCTCGTCGCCCTCGGCGATGAGCCAGCCGTCGAGGAGGTCGGCGTACAGGCCGGCGACGGCGGCGGCGGTGGTGGGCACGCCGATCGCTGCCAGGCAGGCGTCGGCCATGCCGCGCACGGGTGCACCGCCGACGACGGGGGAGACGCCCACGACGGGGGCGGGGGTGTCGACCAGCGCCTGCCGGATCCCGGGCACGGCGAGGATCGAGCCGATGGACACGACGGGGTTGCTGGGCGGGAGCACCACGACGTCGGCCCCGCCCAGCGCCTCCAGGACGCCGGGCGCGGGCCGGGCGGCGGCGGCGCCCACGGGCTCGATGGCCAGCGCCGGCACCGCGGCGTGCAGGCGCACCCACCACTCCTGGAAGTGCACCCGTCGCCCGCCGGCCTCGCCGTCGTGGGCGGCGCGCTCGGCCTCGGGCACGGGGGCGAGGTCGACGTGGGTCTCCACGACGTCGTCCGTCATCGGCAGCAGCCGGGCGTCGGGGGCCCAGCGCCGGCACAGCTCCTCGGTGGCCCGCGACAGGGTGCGGCCCTCGGCGAGCGCCTGGGTGCGCACGAGGTGGGTGGCGATGTCCTTGTCGCCCAGGGTGAACCAGGTGGGGGTGCGCCCGTAGCGGGCCAGCTCGTCGGCGACCCCGGAGGTCTCCTCGCTGCGCCCCCAGCCGCGGGTCTCGTCGATGCCGCCGCCGAGGGTGTACATCACCGAGTCCAGGTCCGGGCTGATCCGCAGCCCGTGCAGGGTGACGTCGTCGGCGGTGTTGACGACGACCGTCAGTTCGGCCTCCCGGCGGGCCGGGTCGTCGCTGGAGCGCAGCGCGGCCAGCAGCCCGCGCAGGAAGCGGGCCCCGCCCACGCCGCCGGCCAGGGCCGTGATGCGCAGGGGTGGGGCGCCGGGAGCGCGCGCCGGGGTGCGGGCGGGAGTGGTGGAGCTCACGGCGCCATTGTCCCCGTCCCCGCCGCGGGAGGTCGGCGAGGGCGTCCGGGCGGGTGCCCGGGCGGGTGCCCGGGGTGGGCCGGACGGGTGGTCCGCCGGGTGCCCGCGGTGGGGTCCGTGAGGTCCCTGGGACGGTGGGGGCGCAGGTGATACCACGCCGGGCTTGACTAGTGCGGACGACACGCGTGTAATTCCACCAGTGGTGGTCTTGCGTGACCGTCGCGTCACCGGTAGTGACAGGCCGAGGCTGTGGGGGCTGCCCAGTGGAGATCGACGTCCAGCACATCGACGAGGACGGCGGCGTGCGTCGCCCGGAGCGGCCGGTCACGGCCGGCGGGCGGCCCGAGCTGCGGCTCGTCGCGCCCCTGCGCGAGGTGGCCCCCGCGGCCCCCTCGGCGCTCGACGCCCCGCCGACCGGCCTGTCCGGCCTGACGCCGGAGGACCCGGGCTGGCAGGAGCTGGCCCTGTGCGCGCAGACCGACCCCGAGGCGTTCTTCCCCGAGAAGGGCGGCTCCACCCGCGAGGCCAAGCGCGTCTGCCAGTCCTGCGAGGTGCGCCAGGAGTGCCTGGAGTACGCCCTGGGCAACGACGAGCGCTTCGGCATCTGGGGCGGGCTGTCCGAGCGGGAGCGCCGCCGCCTCAAGCGCCGCACGGGCTGAGGGCGCCCGGGGGGGGGCCGCGAGCCGGCCGGCCCGGCCCGCTCAGTCCTCGCCGTGGCGGGGGTCCACCTCCTCGGGGTCCAGCTCCAGCAGGTGCGCCACCTGCTCCACCACGACGTCGGCCACGAGGTCGTCGAGGTCCTCGCCGCTGGCGCGCGTCTCCATGGGCCGCCGGTAGAGCACCACCCGCGCGGGCCCGGCGCCGTCCGCGGGGAACAGCCGCCCCAGCGGGACCACCTCGTCCTCCCACGGGGCCGGGTCGGAGGGCGGGACGTCCTCGACCGCGAACTCGACGCCGGCGAGCTGCTCGGCCCAGCGCCGCTCCAGCAGCTCCACCGCGTCCAGCACCAGGTCGTCGAAGCGCTCGGCCCGCGTGCGGGAGGCCGGCAGGGACGCCGGCAGCAGCGGCCCGCGCAGGCCGCGCCCGTGGCGGTCGCGGCGCACGCGGCGACGCCGGCGGTGCGCGCGCGGGGTGGTCACCGGCGCAACGTACCAAGCCCGCCGCCTCCCCGCGTCGTGTCGCGACACGCTCGCGGGACGGTCGCGACACGGCACCCCGACCGCTGCGCTGCCCCCCGCCGCGCCCGATCGGCGGTAGCGTTCGCCGGGTGAACGCTCCCCGCACGAGTCCCGCCGGAGGCGGTGGCGGTCGTCACGGTGCAGCGGTGCGGCGGTGCTCGCGGACGGCGTGCGGCCGGACCGCGGTCGCGACCCTGACCTACGTGTACTCCGACTCCACGGCCGTCCTGGGCCCCCTCGCGGCCTACGCCGAGCCCCACTGCTACGACCTGTGCTCCGACCACGCCGAGCGGCTCACCGCCCCGCGCGGCTGGGAGGTCGTGCGCCTGGCGCCCGAGCTCGTCGAGGCCGCCGGCCGGCACGACGACCTGCTCGCGGTCGCCGAGGCCGTGCGCGACCGGCCCGGCACCCGCGCCGCGGTCGACCCCGACGCCCCGGCCGTGCGCCGCGGGCACCTGCGGGTGCTGCGCGAGGACCGCCTGCCCTGAGCCGCGGGAGGGTCCCCCGACCAGGTGCTCAAGCCGCGGCGGGAACCTGCCGATGACCGGGCTGTCGCCCCGCGTCGAGCTCTCCCGGAGGTCCCCGTGCCCGTCGGTCCCCGCACCACCCGCCGCTCCCGCGCCGCCCGCCCCGCCCCGCCGCTGGGGTCCCTGACGCAGTCCGTCCACCGCGACGGCTCCGCCTGCGGCTCCTGCGGCAGCGAGCGGGTCACCCAGCTGTCGATGTCGCTGACCGACGGCACGCCCGTGCGGTTCGTGTCCTGCCACGTGTGCGAGGAGCGCAGCTGGCTGTCCTCCGCCGGCCCGATGAGCGTGGACTCCGTCCTGGACCGCACCCGCAAGCAGTGAGGCCCCGCGGCGCCCCGTCGGGAGCGGCGGCCGGGTGCCCGCGACTCCCGCCGGGGCGCCGCCGGCGCTTGTAGGCTCCCCGCGTGACCCTCTCCCTGTCGTCCGTCGTCAAGGCCTACGACGTCCGGGGGGTCGTCCCCGACCAGCTCGACGCCGGGGTCGTGTGCGCCCTGGGGGCCGCCTTCGCCGAGGTGGTCGTGCTGCCCGAGGCGCCCGCCGGCGCCACCCCCCGCGCCGTCGTGGGCCACGACATGCGCCCCTCCTCCCCGGAGCTGTCGGCCGCCTTCGCCGACGGGCTGGCCTCCCGCGGCGTGGACGTCACGCTCGTCGGGCTGTGCTCCACCGACGGGCTGTACTTCGCCAGCGGCTCGCTGGACGTGCCCGGTGCGATGTTCACCGCCAGCCACAACCCCGCGCAGTACAACGGCGTCAAGCTGTGCCGGGCCGGTGCCCGGCCGGTGGGCCAGGAGACCGGCCTGGCCGCCGTGCGCGACCTCGCCCAGTCCTGGCTGGACGCCGGCGGCGTGCCCCCCGGCCCCGCCCGGCGCGGCCGGGTGTCCGAGCGGGACGTGCTCGCCGAGTACGCGGCGCACCTGCGCTCCCTCGTGGACCTGTCCGGCGCGCGGCCCCTGACGGTCGTCGTCGACGCCGGCAACGGCATGGCCGGGCACACCGTGCCCGCCGTGCTGGGTGCCGCGGCCGGGCTGCCGGCGCTGCCGCTGCGGGTCGAGGCGATGTACTTCGAGCTCGACGGCACCTTCCCCAACCACGAGGCCAACCCGCTGGACCCGCAGAACCTGCGCGACCTGCAGGCCGCGGTCCCGCGCGCCGGCGCCGACCTCGGCCTGGCCTTCGACGGCGACGCCGACCGCTGCTTCGTCGTCGACGAGAACGGCGACCCGGTCAGCCCCAGCGCCGTGACCGCGATGGTCGCCCGCCGCGAGATCGCCAAGGAGCGGGCCGCCGGCCGCGAGCCCCGCGTGATCCACAACCTCATCACCTCCCGGGCCGTGCCCGAGATCGTCGCCGAGGACGGCGGCGTGCCGGTGCGCACCCGCGTGGGCCACTCCTTCATCAAGCAGCGCATGGCCGAGGAGGGCGCGGTCTTCGGCGGTGAGCACTCCGCGCACTACTACTTCCGCGAGTTCTGGTCCGCCGACACCGGCATGCTGGCCGCCATGCACGTGCTGGCCGCGCTCGCCGAGTCCGACCGCCCGCTGTCGCGGCTGGCCGCCGAGTACGAGCGCTACGCCGCCAGCGGCGAGATCAACTCCACCGTCGCCGACGCCGCGGCCACCACCGCGCGGGTCCTGGCGGCCGAGCGGGAGCTGGCCGCGGCCGAGGGCCGGGAGCTGGAGGTGGACGACCTCGACGGGCTCACCGTCACCTCCCCGGGCACGGCCTCGGCGCCGATGTGGTGGTTCAACCTGCGCGCCTCGAACACCGAGCCGCTGCTGCGCCTGAACGCCGAGGGCGCCGACGCCGCCACGATGGCGCTCGTGCGCGACCGCGTCCTCGCCGTGGTGCGCGGGGACGCCCGGTGAGCGCCGCGACGCCCGGCCCCGCCGTCCCGCGGCTGGAGCCGTGGGTGCTGGAGCTGCTGCGCTGCCCGCTGAGCGGTGAGCCGCTGACGCCCGTGGAGGTGGACGGCGAGGTGTTCCTCGCCACCCCCGCCGGCATCCGCTACCCCGTCGCCGACGGCGTGCCGGTGCTGCTGGCCGACGAGGCGCTCGACGTGCCCGCGCACCTGCGGCCGCAGGAGCCCGGCGAGGGGGAGGAGCGCGCGTGAGCGCCCTGGACGAGACGCTGCTCGGCGACGGCGACGCCCTCACCGCTGCCGACCCCTCCGGCGTCCTGCGCTCCCTGGCGGGCGCCGGGGCGCAGGTGCGCGAGGCCGTGGAGCTGTCCGCCCGGGCCGGCGTGGGGCGCCTCGCCGGGGAGGGCCGGCCCCGCGCCGTCGTCGTCGCCGCCCTGGGCGGGGCCTCGGTGGTGACCGACGTCCTCACCGCCCTGGCCGGCCGGGGCTGCCCCGTGCCGCTGGTGGCACGCCGCGGCGGCCCGTTGCCCAGCTGGGTCGGCCCGCTGGACCTGGTGGTGGCCGTGTCGATGTCCGGGTACGCGCCCGGGCCGCTGGCGCTGGCGGGCGAGGCGGCCCGCCGCGGCGCCCGCGTGGTGACCGTGGGCGCGGAGGGCTCGCCGCTGGCGGCGGTCGGCACGGGCGGCGGCAACGTGCACGTGCCGCCGGCGCGCGGCGTGCGCGCCCTCGAGGCCGGCGCCCGCTCGTCCCGGGTCTCGCTGTGGTCGCTGCTGACGCCCGTGCTGCTCGCCGCCGACGCCCTCGACGTCGTGCGCACCTCGGCGGCCGAGCTCACCGCCGTCGCGGACCGGCTCGACGCCGAGGCGGAGGCGTGCCGGCCGTGGTCGGAGGCGTTCGTCAACCCCGCCAAGGTCCTGGCCGCGGAGCTCGCCGGCACCGTCCCGGTGGTCCTGGCCGACGGCGACCTGACCGCCGCGGCCGCCCGCCGCGCCGCGTCCATGCTGGCGCGCACCGCCCGGGTCCCGGCGGTCGCCGGGGCGCTGCCCGACGACGCCAGCGAGGTCGTGGCGACCTTCGGCGGCCCGTTCGCCGCGCGGCCCGAGGACGTGTTCGCCGACCCCTTCCTCGACGGTCCCGTCGGCCCGCGCCTGCAGCTGACGCTGCTGCGCGACGCCCCGGCCGCCGTGCCGGACGCCGAGCGGGTCGTGGCCGACGCGGTCGCCACCACCGCCGCCGACGCCGGCGTGCGGGTCAGCGAGGTCGTCGCCGAGCCGGGCGCCCCGCTGGTGCGGCTGGCGCAGCTCATCGCGCGCACGGACTTCGCAGCCGCCTACCTCGCGCTGGCCTCCGGCACGGACCCCGCCGCGTCCCCGCAGGTGGCGGACCTGCGCCGGCGCCTGGCGTGAACGCGCGGCGGGCACCCGCCGGGCCCGGGCGCCACGCGCGCCGCGCCCGGTGCCGGAACCGGCGCGTACCCTGGGAGGGCTCCGGCGTCCGGTGATGCCGAGTGGCCCAGAGGGGCCGCGCCGGGAGTCCACGCCACCGATCCCCCGGAGGGGTAGTCCCGCATGACGTTCGAGTTCGAGGTCCGCGACCTCTCCCTCGCCGAGGCCGGTCGCCACGAGCTGCGCCTGGCCGAGCACGAGATGCCGGGCCTGATGGCCCTGCGCGCCGAGTTCGGCGAGTCCCAGCCGCTGGCCGGCGCCCGCATCGCCGGCTCGCTGCACATGACCGTGCAGACCGCCGTGCTCATCGAGACCCTCACCGCGCTGGGCGCGCAGGTCCGCTGGGCCAGCTGCAACATCTTCTCCACCCAGGACCAGGCCGCCGCCGCCGTCGTGGTGGGCTCCGGCACCCCCGACGCGCCCGCCGGCTCGCCGGTGTTCGCCTGGAAGGGCGAGACCCTCGAGGAGTACTGGCGCCTGGCCGAGCGCATCTTCGACTGGGGCACCGACGCCGACGGCCACCGCATCGGCCCCAACATGATCCTCGACGACGGCGGCGACGCCACCATGCTCGTCCTGGAGGGCAAGCGCTTCGAGGCCGCCGGGGCGGTGCCCGAGCCCACCGAGGACGACTCCGAGGAGTACCGCGTCGTCCTGGAGCTGCTGCGCACCTCGCTCGCGCAGGACCCCCAGCGCTGGACGCGCGTGGCCGAGGGCGTCCAGGGCGTCAGCGAGGAGACCACCACCGGCGTGCACCGCCTGGCGGAGTACCACCGCAGCGGCGTGCTGCCCTTCCCGGCGATCAACGTCAACGACGCCGTCACCAAGTCGAAGTTCGACAACAAGTACGGCACCCGCCACTCCCTCATCGACGGCATCAACCGCGCCACCGACGTCCTCATCGGCGGCAAGGTCGCGGTCGTGTGCGGCTACGGCGACGTCGGCAAGGGCTGCGCGGAGTCGCTGTCCGGGCAGGGCGCCCGCGTCATCGTCACCGAGATCGACCCCATCAACGCCCTGCAGGCCGCGATGGACGGCTACCAGGTCGCGCGCCTGGAGGACGTCGTCGAGACCGCCGACATCGTCGTCACCGCCACCGGCAACCGCGACGTCGTCATGGCGCGCGACATCGTCCGCATGAAGCACCAGGCGATCCTGGGCAACATCGGCCACTTCGACAACGAGATCGACATGGCCGGCCTGGCCCGCGTGCCCGGCGTGGAGAAGGTCGAGATCAAGCCGCAGGTGCACGAGTGGCGGATCCCCGCCTCCGACGGCGTCCCCGCGCACAGCGTCATCGTGCTCTCCGAGGGCCGCCTGCTGAACCTCGGCAACGCCACCGGCCACCCGAGCTTCGTCATGTCGAACTCCTTCGCCAACCAGGTCCTGGCGCAGATCGAGCTGTTCACGAAGGCCGGGTCCTACCCGGTGGGCGTGCACGTCCTGCCCAAGCTGCTCGACGAGAAGGTCGCCCGCCTGCACCTGGACGCCCTCGGCGTGCGGCTGACGGAGCTGACCAAGACGCAGGCCGACTACCTCGGCGTCGACGTCGCCGGCCCGTACAAGACCGACGAGTACCGGTACTGAGGAACTGAGGCCCACAGACCGCCCGGCGCCCCCACGGGGGCGCCGGGCGGTCGGCGTCCCGCCGCACGCACGGCCGGGCGACACCCCCCACGAGGAGCACCATGCCGGACCTGAGCGACCTGCACCGGGCACTGTCCGCGGTCCTGATCGCCGACCGCCCCCTCGGCGACGTCCTGGCCGAGGTCGTCGGGATCGCCCGCCAGGCGCTGCCCGGGGCGGAGGCCGTCTCCACCACCCTGCTGCGCGGCGACAAGGCCTTCACCGCCGCCTACGACGGGCGGATGGCGGTGGACGCCGACGAGATGCAGTACGAGCGCGGCCACGGCCCCTGCATGGACGCCGGGCGCGCGGGGGAGGTCTTCGTCGTCGAGGACATGTCCACCGAGGACCGCTGGCCCGACTACGCCCGCGCCGCCGCCGCCGCCGGCGTCGGCAGCTCGATGTCCCTGCCGCTGCCCGTGCAGGGGCGCAGCCTCGGCGGGCTGAACTGCTACTCCTCCCGCCCCCGCGCCTTCGGCGAGCAGGAGCTGGCCGTCGGCCAGGAGGTCGCCGTCCTCATCGCCGTCGCCGTCGCCAACGCCGACGCCCACGCCCGGTCCACGGAGGACGCGGAGAACATGCGCCGCGCGATGGCCTCGCGCGCCGTCATCGAGCAGGCCAAGGGCGTCCTCGTCGAGCGCCACCGGATCACCCCAGAGCAGGCGTTCACCCTGCTGACGCACGCCTCGCAGAACACCAACGTCAAGCTGCGCGAGGTCGCCGAGGAGCTGGTGACCACCGGCGTGCTGCGCGGCGCCGTCCGCTGAGACCCACCCGCCCGGTGGCGGGGCCGGTGCCGTCCGATCCGTCCACGACGAACCGCCCGGTCGCCGCCAGGGTGGGCCCGTGGACACCCGACCCGCACCCCGCCTGGACCTGATCGGCCTCGTCGTCGCCGACGTGGCCGCCTCCCTCGCCTTCTACCGGCGCCTCGGCCTGGACCTCCCGGCCGAGGCCGACGGGCTCGCGCACGTCGAGACGACCCTGCCCGGCGGGCTGCGCCTGGCTTGGGACGCCGAGGACGTCGTGCGCTCCTTCGACCCGGGCTGGACGCGGCCCACCGGAGGGCACCGCACCGCCCTGGCCTTCGACTGCGGCACGCCCGCCGGAGTCGACGAGGTGTTCGCCGACCTCGTCGCGGCCGGGGCCGGACCGCACCTGCCGCCGTGGGACGCCGCCTGGGGCCAGCGCTACGCCGTCGTGCTCGACCCCGACGGCGGTGCGGTGGACCTCTTCGCCCCGCTCACCCGCGCAGCCGGCTGAGCGTCGTGCCGGTCAGCGCCCGCACCTCCCGCGCCAGGTGCTGCTGGTCGGCGTAGCCGGTCGCCGCCGCCACCAGCGCCGCCGGCTGCCCCGCCCGCGAGGCGGCCAGCGCCCGCTGCAGCCGCAGCACGCGCGCGAGCGTCTTCGGCCCGTACCCGAACGCCACCAGGCTGGTGCGGTGCAGGCGGCGCTCGCCGACCCCCAGGTCAGCGGCGACCCGGGCCACCGGCAGCCCCTGCGCCAGCAGGCGGGCGGCGTGCCGCACCAGCGGCTCCGGGGGCGGTGAGCGGCGCACCAGGGAGGCCGCGACGGCGTCGAGGGCCGCCGCGGGGTCGGCGGCGGTGGCGACGCGCTCGGTGAGCTCGCGCACCCGCGCCGCACCCCACACGTCGGCCAGCGGCACCCGCCGGTCGCGCAGGTGCACCGCCGGCACGCCCAGCACCGCCGGCGCCAGGCCCGGTGGCAGCCGCACCCCCGCCCACGGCCCGCCGGGCCCGCCGGCGTGCGCGCGGGTGTCCGGGCCCGCCACGACCAGCTCGCGACCGGACCACAGCAGGTCCGCGCAGCCGTCGGGCAGGACCAGCCCGGGGGTGTCGCCGGGCGCCGGCCGGTGCGTCCACCGCACCGCGCCCGGCACCGCCGACGCGCGCTCCTCGTACACCCCGCCCAGTGTGCTCGACGGGTGCGCCCGCCGGGTGTCCCCGCGGGTGCGCTCGACGGACGCACGTCCCGAAGCGCATTCCGCGCCTCCCGGCCCCGCGGTGGGTGCGGAGCCGCTCAGCGCCGCCCGATGGAGCGCTCCAGCTCCGCGGTGCGCCGGGCCCGCGCCTGCATCCGGGCCAGCTCGCGGTCGCGGCGCTCGACGAGGACGGCGGCGAGGAAGCGCTCGGGGTCGGTGCCCGCGGGCGGTGGCGGCGCGACGTGCGGCAGCAGGGACCCCGCCAGGGAGGCGCTCAGCGCACCGCGCGAACCGGCGTGCAGGGAGGCCGCCCGCGCCAGGAACTGCCGGGCGGCCACGACGGTGCCGTCGGGCAGCCGCCCGATGTCGGCCTGCCGCGCCCAGCCCGCCAGCTCCGGCGGCATCGGCGGCAGCGGCACGTGCCGCGCCGCGGTGCGCTCGCGCACCACGTAGGTGCCGGCCATCAGGTCGCCGATGCGCTTGCCGCGCCCGTTCAGCAGCGCGCAGATGATCGCCGGGCTGCCCACCAGCGACCACAGCTCGAAGAAGCCCGCCAGGGCCCGCACCAGGGCGTGCCGGAAACGCACCGGGCCGCCGTCGTCGCGCACGGCCCGCACGCCCGTGACGAGCTTGCCCAGCGACCGGCCGCGGGTGGCGGTCTCCACCGCCGTGGGGATGCCGACGAGGCACAGCACCGTCTCGGCGAGCACGACCGCCGCGGTGGCCGCCTCGTCGGTGCTGGACAGCAGGGCCTGCGAGGCGTACAGCAGCGCACCCAGGACCAGCAGCTGCGCCACCGCGTCGATCGCCGCGGACAGCGCCCGCGACGCGAACGACGCCGCCCGCAGCCCCAGCACGACGGCCTCGCCGGTGACGACGTCGCCCACGGGGTCGGCCAGCCGCGGGCCGGTGGTGCCCGGCGGGGGCCCGGCGGGGGCCACGGGCGCGGGAGGGACCGCGGGCCGCGGGGCGTCGGTCGGTGCCACCCGGGCACGGTACCGGCCGCCGCCCCGGCCCCACCGCTGCGTCGTCCCCGTGGCGTCCCCGTGGCGTCCCCGTGGCGTCCCCGTGGCACCCCGGCCGCGCAGCCCGCCGCCGTCACTACTGTGGCCGGGTGGACGTCGACGCCTTCCGGGCCGTGCACGAGCAGGAGTGGGCGCGGCTGCGCGAGCTGGTGGGCCGCCGGCACCCCAGCGGTGCGGAGGCCGACGAGCTGGTGCGCCTGTACCAGCGCACCGCCACCCACCTGTCGGTGCTGCGCTCGGCGCAGGCCGAGCCGGTCCTGCTGGACCAGCTCTCCACGCTCCTCGTGCGTGCGCGCTCCCGCCTGACCGGCTCGCGCTACACGGCCTGGAACCAGCTGGCGCACTTCGCCGGGCGGGGGCTGCCCGCGGCGCTGTGGCGGGTGCGCTGGTGGAGCCTGGCCGCCGCCGCGTACACGATCGTCCTGGCCACCGCGGCCGGGGCGTGGGTGACGGGCAACCCGCGCGTGCAGGCCAGCCTCTTCGGCTCCGACGAGGACATCCGCCGGCTGGTGGAGGAGGACTTCGCCGGCTACTACTCCGAGTACGCCAACGCCTCCTTCGCCGGGCGGGTCTGGACGAACAACGCCCTGGTCGCCGCCACCTGCGTCGTGCTCGGCATCACCGGGGTGTTCGTGCTGGTGGCCCTGACGCAGAACGCCCTCAACGTCGGCCTGCAGGGCGGGCTCCTCGTCGACAACGGCCGCGGCGAGGTGTTCTTCGGGCTCATCGCCCCGCACGGCATCCTCGAGCTGACGGCCGTGTTCGTCGCCGCCGGTGCCGGGCTGAAGCTGTTCTGGACGTGGGTGGCGCCCGGTCCGCGCACGCGCGCGCAGGCGCTGGCCGTCGAGGGGCGCGCGATGGTCGGCCTGGCCCTGGGCCTGGTGGTCGTGCTGTTCGTGTCAGGCCTCATCGAGGGGTTCGTCACGCCCTCGCAGCTGCCCACCGCGGCGCGCGTCGGCATCGGTGTCCTGGCCGAGGTGGCGTTCCTGCTGTACGTGGTGCTGCTGGGCCGCCCGGCCGCCGCGGCGGGGGAGACCGGCGACGTGGAGGCCCGCTTCGCCGGCGACGTCGCACCCGTGCGGGGCTGAGCCCGCGAGCCGGTGGGCGCGCGGGCCGCACGGCCCCTCAGAGCCGCCCGGCGGCCTTCAGGGCCAGGTAGCGGTCGGCCAGGGCCGGCGCCAGCTCGTCGGGTGCTGCGTGCACCACCTCCACGCCCAGCCTGCTCAGCAGCGCCGCGGTGGCCTCGCGCTCGGCGGCGGCCGTCTCCGCCGCGGCGGCCGTGTACACCTGCTCGGCGTCGCCGCGGCCGCGGGCCAGCCGCGCCAGCGACGGGTCGTCCACCGCGGCCAGCACCACCGTGTGCCGCGCGGCGAGCTGTTCCAGCGCCGCCACCAGCCCGGAGTCCAGCACCGAGGAGTCCAGGGCCGTCAGCAGCACCACCAGCGCCCGCTGCCGCGCCATCGAGCGCACCTGAGCGGTCACCGCGTCCCAGTCGGCCTCCACCAGGGACGGTTCCAGCCCGGCCAGCGCCTCCACGAGGCTCGGCAGCAGCGCGGTGCGCGAGCCGCCCCGCACCCGGGCCCGCACCCCGCGGTCGTGCGCGACCAGGTCGACGCGGTCGCCGGCGCGCGCGGCCAGCGCCGCCGTCAGCAGCGCCGCCTCGATCGCGGCGTCGAGGCGCACCTCCACACCGCCGGGGCCGCCGCCGATGCGCGCGGCGGCGGTGCGGGAGGCGTCCACCACCAGCACCACCCGCCGGTCGCGCTCGGGGCGCCAGGTGCGCACCACCACCGACTGCCGGCGCGCGGTGGCCCGCCAGTCGATGGAGCGCACGTCGTCGCCGTCGACGTAGTCGCGCAGCGAGTCGAACTCGGTGCCCCGGCCGCGGTGCTGCACGGCGCTGCGCCCGTCCAGCTCCCGCAGCCGCGCCAGCCGGGAGGGCAGGTGCCTGCGGGAGGTGAACGGCGGCAGCACCCGCAGCCGCCCCGGCAGGGCGCGCGAGCGCTGCCGGGCGGCCAGCCCCAGCGGCCCGGTGCAGCGCACGGTGACGCGGTCGGCGAGGCGGTCCCCGCGGCGGGTGGGCACCAGCACGGTGGTCAGCCGCCGCCGCTCCCCGGGCGGCAGGTCCAGGGCGTGCCGCTCCCCGCGCGCGCCCGCCGACGGCTGCCACGCGTCGCGCAGCACCCCCCGCACCCGCCGGTGCCCGGTGTTGACGACGAGCAGCTCGGCGGTGCACGGCTCGCCCAGCCGCACCGCCGGCAGCGGAGCGCGCCGCACGTCCAGCGCACGAGGGGACGCGGCCAGGGCGACGTCCACCGCCACCAGCGCGGCCGACAGGCCGAGCCACACCCAGAAGGCCGCCCAGCCCGGCCGCAGCGCCACCGCCGCGAGCCCGAGCAGCACCAGCAGCGGCGCCCGCCCCGTCAGCGCCACGAGGTGCCCCCCACCGCCGGGCTCACCGCGGCACGGGCACGGTGCTGAGCACCGAGTCCAGCACCGCGTCCACGCTCACCCCGTCCAGCTCCGCCTCCGGCCGCAGCTGCACCCGGTGCCGCAGCGTGGGCCGGGCCAGGTCCTTGACGTCGTCGGGGGAGACGTAGTCGCGCCCCGACAACCACGCCCAGGCGCGGGCCGTGGCCAGCAGCGCCGTCGCACCGCGGGGGGAGACGCCCAGCGCCAGGGACGGGGACGAGCGGGTCGCCCGGCACACGTCCACGACGTAGCCGAGCACCTCCCGCGAGACCTGCACGGCGCGCACCGCGCGGGTGGCCAGCTCCAGGTGCGCGGGGGTGGCCACCACCCGCACCCCGGCCGCGGCCAGGTCGCGCGGGTCGAAGCCGGCGGCGTGGCGGGCCAGCACCTCCACCTCGTCCTCCCGGGCGGGCAGCGGCAGCGTCAGCTTCAGCAGGAACCGGTCCAGCTGCGCCTCGGGCAGCGGGTAGGTGCCCTCGTACTCCACCGGGTTCTGGGTGGCGGCCACGATGAACGGCGACGGCAGCGGCCGCGGCACCCCGTCCACGGACACCTGCCGCTCCTCCATGGCCTCCAGCAGCGACGCCTGCGTCTTGGGGGGCGTGCGGTTGATCTCGTCGGCCAGCAGCAGGTTCGTGAAGACGGGCCCCTCCCGGAAGCTGAACCGGGAGGTCTGCGCGTCGTAGACCAGGGAGCCGGTGACGTCGCCGGGCATCAGGTCCGGCGTGAACTGCACCCGCTTGGTGTCCAGCTCCAGCGCCGCCGCGAGGGTGCGCACCAGGAGCGTCTTGGCCACGCCGGGCACGCCCTCCAGCAGGACGTGCCCGCGGCACAGCAGCGCGATGACCAGGCCGGTGACGGCCGGCTCCTGGCCGACGACGGCCTTGGCGACCTCCTGGCGCACCGCGCGCAGCGCCTCGCGCGCCTCGTCGACGCCGGGGCCGTCCACCGGGACGGCCGCACCTCGGCTCGGGCCGTCGGGCGTGCGGGCCGAGGCGTCGGGCGGTCCTGCGGGGGTGTGGCTCACGTGCTGCCCTTCCGTGCGGGGGTGCGGTTCCGGGGTGGTGGTGGGGCGGTCAGGTGCTGCGCGCACGCACCCGGCGCTCCAGGTCGTCCAGGTCGACGGCCAGGCGCACCAGCGCCGGGTCGTCGGCGGGAGCGGGCCCGTCGAGCAGCGCGAGCACCTGCGGCGCGGGGTGGCCGGTCAGCCGCGCCACCTGGTCGGCGACGTCGGCGGGCCCGGCGGAGGCGTCCACCCGCACCAGCGCGCGCAGCCGCCGCAGCGTCGCCGCCCGCAGCGAGGCCGCCGCGCGGTCGCCGGCACGGGCCGCGGCGTACAGCCGCCCGTGCCCCTCGACGGTCTCCGCGGCGCGCACCACCACCGGCAGCGGCTCGGGGACCAGCCGCCCCAGGCGCCGTCCGCGCCACAGCGCCGTGGTCAGCCCGGCCACCAGCAGCAGCGCACCGGCCGGCGCCACCCACCGAGGCGCCAGGGACGTCAGCGGCACGACGGGGGAGTCGGTGTCCAGCGGGTCCGGCAGGTACCAGACCACGGTCGGCGAGGCGCCCAGAGTGCGCAGGGACAGCGCGGCGTTGCCGTCCAGGGCGGCGTAGCGGTTGGTCAGCACGTCGCCCTGGCCCAGGACCACGAGCTCACCGCGGCCGGTGGCGGGGTCGGCGGGCACCCGCACGTACGAGCCGCCGTAGCAGGAGGTGCCCTCGGCGCCGGCGCGCAGTGCGTAGGTCCGCCCGCCCGCCCGAGCGTCGCCGGCCGCGGCGGGGGCGGGGGCCGCGCAGTCCGGGTCCAGCACCCGCTCGGCGGCCGTGCCGGTGGTGCGCACGTCGGGGGCCACGGCGTCCAGGGCGGTGGCCGTGGGCTCGACCAGCACCAGGCGCGCGCCGGCGGCGGCCAGCGCCTCCCAGCGCTCGGCCGACAGCAGGTCCGGGGCCGTGACGAGCACGGTGGTGCCCGGGCCGCCCTCGCGGACCGCCTCCAGGGCCGCGTCGAAGGAGCGCTCCTGGAGCACCCGCGGGCCCTGCGCCTGCAGCACCCGCGCCACGGCGCGGGCGCCCTCCGGGGCGGTGGAGTCCGCCGCCAGCGCCTCGCGCGAGGTGCGCGGGGACAGCAGGGTCAGCAGCAGCACCAGGCCCACCACCAGCGCGGCGACCAGCACCGGCCCGCGCAGGCGGCCGCGGGCGGCACCGGCCGGGGCGACGACGTCCAGCGGCCCGGCCCCGGTGGCCCCGGTGGCCCCGGCGGCGCCGCGGGGGGCGCTCGCGGGGGCGCCGACGCCGCTCACCGCCCGGTCCCCCCGTCGTCCGGGGCTGCCGGCACGAGCGGGCGCGCGGCGGCCACCTCCTCCAGCACGCGGCGCAGGGCGGCGTCGGTGGCGGCCGAGGCCGGCCGCCCGCCGTAGCGCACGTCGTCGAAGGACCGGGCCGCGCTGGTCAGGCCCGGCGCACAGCCGGGCAGCGCGAGCGCGGCCTCGACGGCGACCTCGTGCGCGGTGCGGCCCGGCCGGCGGTCCAGCAGGGCGCGTTCCTCCAGCGAGCGCACCAGGGCCCGGAACCGCTCGGCCACGGCCTCGTCCCAGCGGCCCCGGGCGGCGGCCTCGTCGGCGCGGCGCACGTGCTCCGAGGACGGTTCCGGACCGGCCTCGAACACCTCCTCGGCGCGCGGCGCCCCGCCGCTGCGCCGCAGCGGGCCGGCCACCAGCAGCACCACGACCACCACGGACACGAGCAGCACGGCCACGACGAGCGCCGCCGTCCAGCCGGACCCCAGACCCGGCACCTGCACGGCGCTGACCCGCTCCACCAGCCAGTCCCAGGCCCGCACCAGCCAGGAGGCGCGCTCCTGGCGGTACTCGCGCCCCGCCAGCTCCTCGGCGAGCAGGCGGCGGGCCTCCTCGCGCCCCGGCAGCACCGGTGCGCCCGCGGTGCGCAGCCGGCTCACCCGCCCGAGGCGGCGCGGTGCAGCTCCACGTCCAGTCCCTCGCGCCGCATCCGCAGGTCCACGTACACCAGCGCCGTCACCGAGGCCAGGAAGGGGTACCCGACGACGCTGCCGACGATGGACCCCAGGGTGCTGACGGCCTGGGAGAGGACCAGCGCCCACCCCGTCGAGCCGGTGCCCACCGCGGCCGCCAGGACGGTGCCCAGCAGGGTGAAGGGCGTGGCGACCGCCGTCACCAGGACGCCCACGACCACCGCCGTCAGCAGCAGGATGCCCAGGGTGCGCCAGAACGCCCCGCGCGTCAGCCGCCACGAGCGGCCCAGGGAGCGGCGCACGGACAGCCCCTCCAGCAGCAGCACCGGCGTGGCCATCGACCACTTCACCCACAGCCACACGGCGATCGCCGCCCAGCCGAGCACGCCCGCCAGCAGCAGCACGGTCCCGGTGGCCGCAGCGGCCGTCCCGTCGGCCAGGGCCAGCACGCCCGCGCCGGGCACCAGCGCCACCGCCCCGGCGGCGCTGGCGAGGGTGACGGTCACCGCCACCAGCAGCAGCCCGCCCAGCCGTCGCCGGCTGACGCGCCACAGCTCGCCGAGGGAGATGGTGCGGCCCAGCACGGCCCGGCTGACGCTGAGGATGAGCATGCCGTTGAGGACCTGCACGGCGACCACCTGCACCAGGCCGCTCACCACGACCAGCGGCACGGACGTCTGCAGCGCGTCCAGCACCTGCGCGGCGTCGCCGGTACCGGTCTCCACCTGCGTGGTGGCGCGCACGAGGTCGCGCGTGGCGACGATCGAGGCCACCAGCGTGACCAGCGAGGTGGCGACGACGACGAGCGCGGACAGGCCCACCATGACGCGGGGGTTCTGCCGGAAGGCGCGGAACGCGCCGTCCCAGATCTCGCCCAGCCCCAGCGGGCGCAGCGGCACGATCCCCGGCCGGGGCGGGTGGGCGGCGGGGGCCTCCTGCCAGCCCGCGCCCGCCCAGCCGGGCGCGGCGGGGGGCGGTCCGGCGTCCTCGGGGCCGCCGGGCGCACCCGGTCCGCTCCCGCCCGGTGCCCCGTCCGCGCCGGGGGAGGCCCACCCGCTCCCCGGCTCGCCCGGGCCCTGCCACTGGCTCATCGACCCCGTCCTCGATCGTCCTGCGCCCCATCGTGCCAGAGGCGCTCCGGCGCGGTCCCCGGCCCGAGGCGGCGGCCCGCCGGGGACCGCGCCGGCCCGTCCCCGGGCGTGGCCCGCGGCGCCCGGGCCGCGCGGCGGGCAGGATGGCCCCATGAGGGGACGCGTGCTGGTGGTCGACGACGACACCGCGCTCGCCGAGATGCTGGGCATCGTGCTGCGGGGCGAGGGCCTCGAGACGCGGTTCTGCGCCGACGGCGACGCGGCGCTGGAGGCGTTCCGCGCCACCCGCCCGGACCTGGTGCTGCTGGACCTGATGCTGCCCGGCACCGACGGCATGGAGGTGTGTCGGCTGATCCGGTCCGAGTCGGGGGTGCCGATCGTCATGCTGACCGCCAAGAGCGACACCGTCGACGTGGTGCTGGGCCTGGAGGCCGGCGCGGACGACTACGTCGTCAAGCCGTTCAAGCCCAAGGAGCTGGTCGCGCGGGTGCGGGCCCGGCTGCGCTCGGCGGGGGAGCGGCCGCCGGAGACGCTGCGCATCGGCGACCTGACGATCGACGTGGCCGGGCACTCGGTGCGCCGCGACGGCCGCTCGCTGCCGCTGACGCCGCTGGAGTTCGAGCTGCTGGTCACCCTGGCCCGCAAGCCCTGGCAGGCGTTCACCCGCGAGGTCCTGCTGGAGCAGGTGTGGGGGTACCGGCACGCGGCCGACACCCGGCTGGTCAACGTCCACGTCCAGCGGCTGCGCTCGAAGATCGAGCGCGACCCCGAGCACCCCGAGATCGTCGTGACCGTCCGCGGAGTGGGGTACCGCGCGGGGCCGCTGTGAGGGCCGGCGCGGGGGGCGTCGGGCGCGCGGCCCGGCGGCCGCGGGGCTCGCGGGCCGCGCGGGTGCGCGCGCTGCGCCGCGGCGCCGGGCGGGGCCTGCTGCGCCGCTGGCGCGGTTCGCTGCAGCTGCGCGTGGTGGCCACCACCACCGCGCTGGGCCTGCTCGTGGCCGTGGCGGTCGGCACCTACCTGCTGGACGCCGTCGCGGACGGGCTCGTGGAGGAGCGGCGGCGCGTGGCCCTGGCCGACGCCGCGCGCGCCGCCGCGACGGCCCAGGCCCAGTTCGACGCCTCCACCCCCGGCACCGCCGCCGACGTCGAGCAGCTGGCCGGCGACGTCGTCTCGGCGCTGGAGGGCCCCGGTCCCGACCGGCTGCGGGGCGTGCTCCTGCTGGCCCCGCCGGACGCCGCCGGCGACGAGGGCGCCGCCCCCGTGCGCGACCTCGCCTCCGACGGCCTGTCCCCGGCGGACGTCCCCGACCCGCTGCGCCGGGCCGTGCGCACCTCCGGCGTGCAGCAGGTGCAGCTGACCGACCTGTCCGGCGGCACCGGGGCGCCCAGCCTCGTCGTCGGCTCCACCGTGACGCTGCCGCGCGCGGGCGAGCGGGAGCTGTACTTCGTGTACCCGCTGACCAGCGAGCAGCGCACCACCGGGCTGGTGCGCACGACGCTGGCCGGCGGGGGCCTGGCGCTGGTGGTCCTCGTGGGCACGCTCACCTGGGTGGTGACCCGGCTGGTCGTGCAGCCGGTGCGCGAGGCGGCGGGGAAGGCCGAGCGCCTCGCCGGGGGCCACCTGGACGAGCGGATGCGCACGCGCGGCAGCGACGACTTCGCCCGGCTGGCGGCGGCCTTCAACGGGATGGCGGCGGGGATGCAGGAGCACATCGGCCGGCTGGAGGAGCTCTCGCGGCTGCAGCAGCGCTTCGTCTCCGACGTCAGCCACGAGCTGCGCACCCCCTTGACGACGATCCGGATGGCCGGGGAGGTGCTGCACGACGCCCGTTCCGGCTTCGACCCGGTCGCCGCGCGCTCGGCGGAGCTGCTGATGACGCAGCTGGAGCGCTTCGACACGCTCCTGTCGGACCTGCTGGAGATCAGCCGCTTCGACGCGGGTGCCGCGGCGCTGGAGCCGGACCCGCAGGACGTGCGCGCCCTGGTGCACCGCGTGGTGGACTTCACGGCCGCGCTCGCCGAGCGGCGCGGCAGCACCGTCCTGGTCTCCGCGCCGGCCTCGCCGTGCACGGCGGAGGTGGACGCCCGGCGCATCGAGCGGGTGCTGCGCAACCTGCTGGGCAACGCGGTGGAGCACGGCGAGTCGCGGCCCATCGAGGTGACGGTGGCGTGCGACGAGTGGGCGGTGGCCGTGGGGGTCCGCGACCACGGCGTCGGCCTGGCGCCCGCGCAGCTGCCCCGGGTGTTCGACCGCTTCTGGCGCGCGGACCCCGCGCGGGCGCGCACCACCGGCGGCAGCGGCCTCGGCCTGGCCATCGCCCTGGAGGACACCCGGTTGCACGACGGCCGGCTGGAGGTGTGGGGCAGCCCGGGCCACGGCTGCCACTTCGTGCTCACGGTGCCGCGCTCGGTGGGGCGCCCGCTGCGCTCCCGCCCGCTGCCGGTGGTGCCGCTGGGCTGGCGCGAGCCCGTGGCGGCGCTGCCGGCAGGGCGCTCCTGGCCGGGCCCGGGCGCGGGTGGTGGTGGCGGCGCCCGGCCCGCTCCCGTCACGGGTGCGGACGGCGCGCCGTGAGCGGCCCCGGCGCGGGCGGGGGGGCCCGGCCGCCGCGGCGGTCCGTGCTGGTGCTGGCGCTGGCCGCCGCGACCGGGTGCGCGGGGCTGCCCCGGTCGGGACCGGTGGTGGCGGGCTCGCGCGTGCAGGACGACCCGCGCCTGGGTCTGCTGCAGGTCGTGCCGGAGGGCCCGGCGGACGGCGCCGGACCGGTGGAGGCGGTGCGGGGCTTCCTGCTGGCCGCCGCGGCGGGGCCGGCGGGCGAGGCGGTGGCGCGCGAGTTCCTGTCGGTGGCCGCGCGCCGCACGTGGCGCCCCGGCGTGTCCACGACCGTGCTGGGCGAGACCCCCCGCGTGGAGCCGGCCGGCGGCCCCCAGCCGGACGGCACGACCTCGGTGCTGGTGTCCGCGCCGGCGGTGGCGGACGTCGACGCGGGCGGCCGCTACGTCCAGCGGCCCCCGGGCGGCTCGGTGCAGCGCACGCTGCGGCTCGTGCGCGAGGAGGGCCGCTGGTGCGTGGACGTGCCCGGCGACGGGCTGCTGATGACGCTCGTGGAGGCCTCCCGGTCGCTGCGCGCCTTCCCCGTCCACTTCGCCACGGCCGACGCCGCGCAGCTGGTGGGCGACGTGCGCTGGTTCCCCTACGACTCCTCCACCGCCACCCGCGTGGTCACCGAGCTGCTCGCCGGTCCCTCGGGCTGGCTGGCGCCGGCGGTGTTCAGCGGCGCTCCCCGGGGAACGCGGCTGCGCACCGGCACGGTGCCCCTCTCGGGCGCCGCCGCGGTCGTGGACCTCACCGCGCCGGCGCTGCGGACCACCCCGCGCCAGCGCGGCGTGCTGCTGGCGCAGCTGCGGGCCGGCCTGACGCGCCTGCCGGGCGTCGAGGAGGTGGTGGTGCGCGTGGACGGCGCCGACCTGACGCGGGAGCAGGGGCCGTCGCCGGCCGCGGACCCGCCGCTGGTGCTGCCCGTGCCCGACCCCCGGCTGGTGCTGGCGGGCCCCTCGGGGATCTCGCGGTGGGGCGCGGGAGCGGTGCAGCCGGTCGAGGGCCTGTCCGCCGGCGGGGAGCACCCCGCGGCCGCGGTGGACGGTTCGTGCTACGCGTGGCTGGCGCAGGGGGGGCGCGCGCTGCACGTGCAGCGGCCCGGGACGGCGAGCCCGGTCGCTCTGGACGCGGCAGCGGTGCCCGGGGGCGCGGCGGTGTTCGCCCCCCCGTCGGTCGACCGGCACGGGTGGGTGTGGGCGGCGCCCGCCGCGTCGGGGGCCTCCCCGGCGGTGCTGCCGGCGGCGGACCCCGGGGCGGCGCCCGCGCTCGTGCGGCAGCCGGACGCGGGGCTGGGGGGACGACCGGTGCGGGTGCGCGTCTCCCGGGACGGGGCGCGGCTGCTCGTGGTGACCGAGGACGTGGACGGGGGGACGCGGGTGCGGGTGCACGCCGTGGTCCGCGTGCCCGGCGGCCGCCCGGTGCGGCTGGGGGCGGCCTCACCGGAGCTCGCGCCCGGCAGCGGCCCGGTGCTGGACGCCTCCTGGCTGGGGGACGACCGCGTCGTGCTGCTGGTGCGGCCCGCCGCCGGGCGGGACCCGGTGGTGCTCCTCTCGCAGGTCTTCGGGCCGTTCCAGCAGCTGGCCCCCGTGGCGGGCGCGGAGTCGGTGGCCGCCGGCGCCGGCGACCGGGACGTCGTGGTCGGTACCGCCGACGGCCGCCTGCTGGTGCGCAGCGGGGCCGGCTGGGCACCGCTCGCGCCGGGGCGGCACCCCTCCTACCCGGGGTAGCCCGCTGCCCGCTGCCCGGGTCGGCCGGGCGCCGTCCCGGTCGCCGCGGGAGCAGCAGCCGGGCGCCCGCGCCGGAGCCGGTGCGTGCTGTGGACGGTGCCCTCGTGCGCCCCCGGTGCCGGGCAGCCTGGCGCCGTGCCGCCCCACCCGCCCCTCGATCCGCCCCTGGACCCGCTCGCCGCTCCCGCCCCGCTCGCCGCGCCGGGCCCGCCCGGGGTGCTGCGGGCCGCCGCGGACCTGCTGTGGCCCGCGACGTGCGGCGGGTGCGCTCGGCCGGGCACCTCCTGGTGCGGAGCGTGCGCCCGGGCCCTGGGCGCCCGTCCCGCGCGGCTGGAGCTGGCCGACGGGACCCCGGTGCGCGCCGCCGCCGCGCACGCCGGCCCCGCGCGCGAGCTCCTGCTGGAGGTCAAGGAGCGCCGGCGCGCCGAGCTGCGACCCGTCGCCGCCGCCGCGCTGGCCGGCGCGGTCGCGGCCCTGCCGGGGCCGGGTGGGCCCGTGCTGCTGGTGCCGGTGCCCTCGCGCCGGGCCAGCCGCCGCGCCCGCGGCGGCGACCTCGTCGCCGACCTCGCCGCGCGCGCCGCAGCCCGCGAGCGGGCCGCCGGCCGGCCCACCGCCGTGGTGCGGGCGTTGCGCGTGCGCCGCGCGGTGACCGACCAGACCCTGCTCGGCGCCCGGCAGCGCCGCGCCAACCTCGACGGCGCCCTCGCCGTGCGGGGCCCCGCTCCGCAGGCCCCGTGCGTCGTCGTCGACGACGTGGTGACCACGACGGCGACCGCTGCGGAGGCGGTGCGGGCGCTGCGCGCCGCGGGGGCCGTCGTGCTGGGCGTGGCGTGCCTGACCGCCTCGGTGCCCGGGCGCGGAGCCGCACCCGGCCCCGCGGCGCGGCACGCGTGGGCAGACGGGGGGTGAGGGGTCTAGCGTTGGTGCATGGCAGCCGGATCCGGCGTCAGGCCGGTCTCGCCCCCGGCGGTGCCCGACGACGGGCCCGCCCTCCGGGGCTCTCCCCCCTGTCGGTACCGGCTGCCTGTGCTGCGCCCGCTCCCCGAGGAGCCGGTGCACGGCACGAGGTGACGGTCCGAGGCGGGCCGGCCCCTCGGCCGGCGCCGCTCAGCGAGCGAGGGAGGCATCCCGTGGAAGTTGTGGTCACCGGACGGCACACCGAGGTCAAGGAGAGGTTCCGCCACCACGTCGAGGCGAAGATGGAGAAGGTGACGCAGCTGGCGCCGCGCGCCCAGCGGGTCGACGTGGAGGTCTCGCACGAGAAGAACCGCCGCCAGTTGGCCAGTTGCGAGCGCGTGGAGATCACCGTCCGCGACAAGGGGCCGGTCGTGCGCGCCGAGGCGTGCGCGGACGACCCGTACGCCGCGCTCGACCTCGCCACGACCAAGCTCATGGAGCGCCTGCGACGCTCCCGGGACCGCCGCAAGGTGCACCACGGCAGGCGCCGCCCCGAGAGCGTGCGCCAGCCGGTCTCGCCGGGGCTGAGCGACGAGGCGCTGGCGGGGGCCGCCGCCCGCCCCGCGACCGAGCCGGCCGCCGACCTCGACGTCCCGACCCCCGCGGCGATGGCGGACTCGCGACCGCCGCAGGACTCGGTGAGCCCGGTCGAGGAGGTGGCCGACGCCTCGCCGGTCGTCATCCGGGAGAAGACCCACGAGGCCCGGCCGATGACCCTGGACCAGGCGCTGTACGAGATGGAGCTCGTCGGTCACGACTTCTACCTGTTCGTCGACGCCACCACCCACCGCCCCAGCGTGGTGTACCGCCGTCGCGGCTGGGACTACGGCGTGATCCACCTGGACGTGCACGAGGACGGCCCGGGGGTCGCGTCCTCCGACGGCGCCGCCCGCGCCGGTTCCGACGCCGCTCTCGCGGCCGTGGTGGGCACCGGCCTGCGCTGAGCCGCACCGCCCGGGCGCGGTCGCGGCGGGCCGGCGGGACCCACCCGCCGGCCCGCCGTCGCGTCACGGGCGGTGGCCGGGGCGCGGCCGTGCCAGGATCCCCGCACAGCGGGCTCCCGGGGCCCGTCGCCGCGACGAGGAGGAACGGTGCCCATCAGCGAGCCGCAGGCGGGGACCGACGCCGTGCGCGTCGTCGTCGTCGACGACCACTCCCTGTTCCGCCGCGGGCTGCAGATGGTCCTGTCCACCGAGGACGACATCGACGTCGTCGGGGAGGCCGGCGACGGCGCCGAGGCGGTGCGGCGGGTGGAGGAGCTGCTGCCCGACGTGGTGCTCATGGACGTGTGGATGCCGCGGCGCTCGGGCATCGACGCCTGCGCCGAGATCAAGGCGGTGGCGCCGTCCACCCGCATCCTCATGCTCACCTCCTCGGAGGAGGAGGACGACCTGTTCGCCGCCGTCCGGGCCGGTGCCAACGGCTACCTGCTCAAGGACGTGCCCGCCGAGGAGGTCGCCGACGCCATCCGCGCGGTCGTGAAGGGGCAGTCGCTCATCACCCCGAAGATGGCCGGTCTGCTGCTGGGGGAGTTCGCCGCCATGCGCCGGCGCGACGAGGACCGCAGCCTGGGCGTGGTGGGTGCTCCCCGCCTGAGCCCGCGGGAGCTGGACGTGCTGCGCCTGCTCGCCCGCGGGATGGCCAACCGCGAGATCGCCGGCCAGCTCGGCATCAGCGAGAACACGGTCAAGAACCACGTGCGCAACCTCCTGGAGAAGCTGCAGCTGCACTCGCGCATGGAGGCGGTCGTCTACGCCGTGCGGGAGAAGATCGTGGAGCTGTCCTGAGCGCGTCGTCGGGCCCGGTCGCGGGCCCGGTGGAGGAGATCGGTGCGGACGAGGCGCGGCGCGCGGCGCTGGCGGCCCAGGGCTTCGCGCGCCGTCGGCCGGCCGCCCCGGGCGCGGCGCACGTGGCGCGCGTGGTCGAGCGCCTCGGCGTGGTGCAGATCGACTCGGTCAACGTGCTCTGCCGGGCGCACTACCTGCCCTTCTTCAGCAGGCTGGGCCCCTACCCGCGCGAGGTGCTGGACCGGGCGGCCGGCCGCGGTCCCCGGCGGCTGGTGGAGTACTGGGCGCACGAGGCGTCGTTCGTGGCGCCCGCGACGCACCGGCTGCTGCGCTGGCGGATGGCTCGCGCCGCGCACGACGCCTGGGGCAGCGTGCGCAGCGTGGCCGTGGAGCAGCCGGAGCTGGTCGAGGCGGTCCTGGCCCACGTCGCCGAGCACGGGCCGCTCACGGCGCGCCGGCTGGAGGCAGCGCTGGCGCCCGGTGGGCAGCGGCCGACGGAGCACTGGGGCTGGAACTGGTCGGCGGTCAAGCGGGCGCTGGAGCACCTGTTCTTCGCCGGGCTGGTGTCCTCGGCGGGCCGCACGCAGCAGTTCGAGCGGTGCTACGACCTCACCCGCCGCGTCCTGCCCCCGGAGGTGGCTGCGGCGCCGGACCCCGACCCGGACGAGGCGGTGCGCGGCCTGGTCTCGATCGCCGCGCGGGCCCTGGGCGTGGCGTCGGAGCCGAGCCTGCGCGACTACTTCCGGCTGCGCCCGGAGCAGTCGCGGCGGGCGGTGGCGCAGCTGGTGGAGGCCGGGGAGCTGGTGCCGGTGCGGGTGCGCGGGTGGGACGCCTCGCAGCGGCGGCCGGTGTACCGGCACGTCTCCGCGCGGGCCCCGCGGGTGCGCGCGCGGGCGCTGCTGACGCCCTTCGACCCGCTGGTGTGGCACCGCCCGCGCACCGAGGAGCTGTTCGGGGTGGCGCTGCGGCTGGAGTTCTACGTGCCCCGCGAGCAGCGCGTGCACGGCTACTGCGTGCTGCCCTTCCTGCTGGGGGACCGGATCGTGGCCCGGGTGGACCTCAAGGCCGACCGGGCCGTCCCGGGGGGTGTGCTGCGGGTGCCGGCCGCGTGGGCCGAGCCGGCCGCTCCGCCGGGCACGGCGCAGGAGCTGGCCGCGGAGCTGGAGCTGATGGCCGGCTGGCTGGGCCTGGCGGCGGTGGAGGTCGCCGACCGCGGGGACCTGGCCGCGGCGCTGTCAAGGGCCGTGCGGCGTTCGGGTCACGCGGGGGCGCCCCGCTCAACGTGAGCGCCGCGACGTCCGACACAGTCGCCGTGGACGTCTCCGAGGTGGTCGCAGGACGGCTCGAGCAGGCCGGTGACCTGCTCGAGCACGTGCTGGCGGAGCTGTCCGGAGCCGGCGGCGAGCGGGAGGTGCTCACGCGCGCGGCGGCCGTCGTCGCCGACCTCGTGGACGCCGACGTGGTGGCCGTCTGCGAGGGCGGGCACGTCCACGGCGGGGTGGGGCTCGGGCAGCGGTTCCTGCCCGAGCGGGGCCTGGCGCGCGTGGTGCGCGACGGCGGGGGAACCTTCGCCGTGCCCGGTCTGGGGCGGGTGCGCGCCGTGGTCGTGGAGGTGCCGGACCTGGCGGGGGTGCGCGTGGTCGTCGGCCGCGTGGACGACGTGCCGGTGGCCCCCGCGCACCTGCGCGCCGTGCAGCTGGTGGCCCGGCTGGTGGGGCTGGTGGTGCTGGCCCGGCACGGGAGCGAGCGGGAGCGCCGGCTGCGCCGGCAGGGTGCCCGCGGTGCCGCCGAGCGGGACCGCCTGCAGCAGGCGCTGGCCCAGCGCGAGCAGGTCCTCACCACCTCGGTGCGCTTCCAGCGGGCCGTAGCCGGTCGCCGGCCGCTGCCGGAGCTGCTCCTGCGGATCGCCACCAGCTCCTCGGACCTGCTCGGTGCGCGCCCGGTCTCGCTGGTGCTGGCCGACCCCCGCTCGCAGATGCGCATGCGCGTGGTCGCGGCCGTGGGCGATCCGCCGATCGCGCCGGACCGCGCGCTGGCCGCGGCGGGCGGCCTGGAGGGCTTCGGGGTCGTGGTCGGCGGGGACGGCGGCCCGGCCGCCGCGGCCGTGCACATCAACGGCCGTGTCGTGGGCGCTCTGGTGGTGGAGACGGACGGGGAGGTGCTGGACGCCGTGGGCGCGACCGTCCTGCGCGCCTTCGCCGAGCACGCCAGCACCGCGCTGAGCCACGCCGACACGGTGCGGGTGGTGGAGGCGGCCTCCACCGACCCCCTGACGAACCTGCCCAACCGGGCGACGCTGCTGCGGCACCTGGAGGTGGCGCTGCGCGCCTCGGCGGGGGACGGGATGGGCGCGGCCGTGCTGTTCGTCGACCTGGACGGCTTCAAGGCGGTCAACGACTCGCTGGGGCACGCCGCCGGTGACGAGGTGCTCGGCCGGGTGGCGCGGCGGCTGCGGCGCTGCCTGCGCGGCGACGACTTCGCCGCCCGCCTGGGCGGTGACGAGTTCGCCGTGGTGGTGCGCGGGCACGAGCCGGAGCGGGCCGCCCGGCGCCTGGCGGAGCGGGTGTGCGCGGAGCTGGCGTCCCCGGTGCAGGTGCACGGCCGCGCGGTGCGGGTGGGTGCCAGCATCGGCCTGGCGGTGGCCACCGCGGGCGTGGGCGCGGCCGAGCTGCTGCGCCGGGCGGACAGCGCGATGTACCGGGCGAAGGCGCAGGGCCGCGCCCCGGGAGCGGTGGGGGACGCGCCGCCGGGGGTCGTCGTGGTCTTCGAGCCGGACGTGCACGAGGCCGACGTGCTGCGCCGGCAGCTGGAGTCGGACCTGCAGCGCGCGGTCGCCGAGCAGGAGTTCGAGCTCGTCTACCAGCCCCTGGTGCGGCTGTCCGACGGTGCCGTGGTGGGCGTCGAGGCGCTGCTGCGCTGGCGGCACCGCACCCGGGGCCTGCTCGAGCCGGGCGCCTTCCTGGGTGGCGCGGAGCGGTCTCCCGCGGTGGACTCGCTGTGGCGGTGGGTGCTGCGCACGGCCTGCGCGCGGGCCGCGCAGTGGCGCCTGGAGGCGCCTCAGCTGTCGCTGACGGTGAACCTGTCGGTGCAGCACGCCCTGTCCCGCTCGGGCCCCCGCGACGTGCTGGGCGCGCTGACCGAGGCGGGCCTGGAGCCGGGGGCCCTGGTGCTGGACGTGCCCGCGCAGGTCCTGGCGGCCGACCCGGACGTGGTGGCGGCGCGCCTGGCGCAGCTGCGCGCGACGGGGGCGCGCCTCGTGCTGGACGACTTCGCGGCGGTGGGCCCGGCCGCGGGCGGGCTGGCGGGCCCGTCGCTGGCCGCGCTGCGGTGGCTGCCGGTGGACGGGCTGAAGCTGGACCGCTCGCTGGTGGCGGAGCTGGACGGCCCGGAGGGGGCGCGCGCCGCTGCGTCGGTGCGCACCCTGTGCGAGCTGGGTGCCGCGCTGGACCTGGGCGTGGTCGCGGAGGGCGTGGAGCGCACCGAGCAGGTGCGGCTGCTGCAGGAGGCGGGGTGCTCGCTGGCGCAGGGCCTGCTGCTGGGGTCGCCGCGGACGGCGACGGAGGTGCCCGCCGCGCTGCGCGAGGGTGCCGCGGGTCCGGTTCCGCAGCTGCCCGACCTGGCCGTGCCGGTCCCCGTGCAGGTGGTCCCGCCGCGGGACGTGCGGCGGTTGCTGGGGCGGTCCGGCTGATCCCTGACCGCCGGAACGTGAGCACGGAACGACGCAGCGCAACCGCTTCGGTCCGTCCGTGCACCCCGGCCGGGCGCGCCGTCGTTAGACTGCTCCCGTGCCAGCCATCGTCGAGAAGGTCCTCCGCGCCGGCGAGGGCCGCGTCGTCAAGCGTCTGCACCGCATCGCGGAGCAGGTCAACGCGCTCGAGGACGACTTCACCGCCATGTCCGACGCCGAGCTGCGCGGGGAGACGGACCGCTTCAAGGAGCGGCTGGCCGACGGGGCGACCCTCGACGAGCTGCTGCCGGAGGCGTTCGCGGTGGTGCGCGAGGCCGCGCGCCGCACCCTCGGGCAGCGGCACTTCGACGTCCAGCTCATGGGCGGCGCCGCACTGCACCAGGGCAACATCGCCGAGATGCGCACCGGCGAGGGCAAGACCCTCGTGGCGACCCTGCCGGCCTACCTCAACGCCCTCACGGGCCGGGGCGTGCACGTCATCACGGTCAACGACTTCCTCGCCGAGTACCAGAGCGAGCTGATGGGGCGGGTCTACCGCTTCCTGGGCGTGTCGAGCGCCTGCATCCTGTCCAGGATGCGCCCCGAGCAGCGCCGCGAGGCGTACGCCGCCGACATCACCTACGGCACGAACAACGAGTTCGGCTTCGACTACCTGCGCGACAACATGGCGTGGAACACCTCGGAGATGGTGCAGCGCGGGCACCACTTCGCGATCGTCGACGAGGTCGACTCCATCCTCATCGACGAGGCGCGCACGCCGCTGATCATCTCCGGACCGGCGGACCAGCCGACGAAGTGGTACGGCGAGTTCGCCAAGATCGCCCGGAAGCTGCAGGTCGACGTCGACTACGAGGTCGACGAGAAGAAGCGGACGATCGGCATCCTCGAGTCCGGCATCGAGAAGGTCGAGGACCTGCTCGGCATCGACAACCTCTACGAGAGCGTCAACACCCCGCTCATCGGCTTCCTGAACAACGCCGTCAAGGCCAAGGAGCTGTTCAAGCGGGACAAGGACTACGTCGTCTCGCCGAAGAACGAGGTCCTCATCGTCGACGAGCACACCGGCCGCATCCTGGCCGGGCGCCGCTACAACGAGGGCATGCACCAGGCCATCGAGGCCAAGGAGGGCGTGCCCATCCAGAACGAGAACCAGACGCTCGCGACGATCACCCTGCAGAACTTCTTCCGCATGTACGACAAGCTCTCGGGCATGACGGGCACGGCCATGACCGAGGCCGCGGAGTTCCACCAGATCTACAAGCTGGGCGTGGTCTCGATCCCGACCAACCGCCCGGCGGTGCGCGTGGACCAGCCCGACCTGGTCTACAAGAACGAGCAGGCCAAGTTCGCCGCGGTGGTCGAGGACATCGCCGAGCACCACGCGACGGGCCAGCCGGTCCTCGTCGGCACGACGAGCGTGGAGAAGAGCGAGTACCTCTCCAGCCTGCTGACGAAGGCCGGCGTGGCGCACACCGTCCTGAACGCCAAGCAGCACGACCGCGAGGCCTCGATCGTCGCCCAGGCCGGGCGCAAGGGCGCGGTCACCGTGGCCACGAACATGGCCGGCCGCGGCACCGACATCATGCTCGGTGGCAACGCGGAGTTCCTCGCCGTGGCGGCCATGAAGGAGCGCGGCCTGGACCCGGACGAGGCTCCGGAGGAGTACGAGGCGGCCTGGCCGGACGTGCTCAAGCAGGCGCAGGAGTCGGTGAAGGCCGAGCACGACGAGGTCCGCGACCTGGGTGGCCTGTACGTGCTGGGCACCGAGCGCCACGAGTCCCGCCGCATCGACAACCAGCTGCGCGGGCGCTCGGGCCGCCAGGGCGACCCGGGCGAGTCCCGCTTCTACCTGTCGCTGACCGACGACCTGATGCGCCTGTTCAACGCCGCCCTGGTGGAGTCGTTCCTGACCCGCACGGGCATCCCGGAGGACGTGCCCATCGAGTCCAAGATGGTCTCCCGCGCGATCCAGAGCGCCCAGGGGCAGGTCGAGGGCCGCAACTTCGAGATCCGCAAGAACGTCCTGAAGTACGACGACGTCCTCAACCGCCAGCGCGAGGTCATCTACGCCGAGCGCCGCAAGGTGCTGGAGGGCGAGGACCTGCACGAGCAGATCCGCCACTTCATCGACGACACGGTCACCGCCTACGTCGTGCAGTCCACCGCCAAGGGGTTCGGCGAGGACTGGGACCTCGAGGCCCTGTGGGAGGCGCTGCGCGGCCTGTACCCGGTGTCGGTGACCCCCGAGGAGGTCGTGGAGGCCGCCGGCGGCCGCGGCAACCTGACGGTCGAGCGGCTGCTGGAGGAGATGCGATCGGACGCGCAGTCCTGCTACGACGCCCGCGAGGAGCAGCTGGGAGCGTCCGTGCTGCGCGACCTGGAGCGCCGCGTGGTGCTGTCGGTGCTGGACCGCAAGTGGCGCGAGCACCTGTACGAGATGGACTACCTGCAGGAGGGCATCGGCCTGCGGGCGATGGCCCAGCGCGACCCCCTGGTGGAGTACCAGCGCGAGGGCTACCAGCTGTTCCTGGCCATGACCGACGCCATCAAGGAGGAGTCGGTCGGGTACCTCTTCTCGCTGCAGGTGCAGCCGACGCCGCAGGCGGGTGCCCCGGCGGTGGCGCCGGGCTTCGAGCAGCCCGAGCGCCGGCAGCTGCAGTACACCGCGCCCACGGCGGAGGGCGACGTCGAGGTGCACGCCGGTGACGCCTCCAGCACGGACGCCCCCTCGGGCAACCGGGCCCAGCGCCGCGCCGCGGAGCGTGAGCGCGGCGCGGACTGAACCCTCCGCTGCTGCGACCACGCCGACGGCCCGCCCCCTCCACCGGGGGGCGGGCCGTCGTCGTGCGTGGCCGGTCGCCCGCCTCCCGACCGGCTCAGCCCACCTCGAGGGCGGTCACCCGCCACCGCTCGTGCCGGCGCTCCACCCGCAGCGCCAGCGCCCGCACCCGGTCACCCGCTCGCACGACCGCGCTGACCTCCACGGTCCCGTCGTCGAGGGCGCAGGGCAGCACCCGCAGCACCCGCGGGCGGGGACCGGGGCCGGCGGCGGCGCCGCGCAGGCGGGCGCTGAGGACCGCCCGGCGCTGCACGTCGGTGTAGACGTCGGCCGAGGACCAGCGCAGCAGCTGCTGCGGGGGCCGGTGACCGCTGAGGACCTCCAGCAGCACGACGAGGTAGCCACGGGTCCACCCGCCGACCTCGGGCAGGTCCGGCGCGGCGGCCGCTGCACGGGGCCGCTGGGGCAGTTCCAGCTCCAGCACCCCCTGGTCGGGGCTGAGGTGGGTCAGCACCGACACCACCGCCCCGGGTTCGCCCACCAGGGGCGGCGCGGCCACGGGCACGGGGTAGCGGCGCAGCCGGGGCGCCGCGGGGCGCACGGGGGCGGCGGTGGGTTCGTCGACGAGCAGGGCCGCGGTCGCGGGCACGGGGACCTCCTGGCGGGGTCGGGCGGGGTCGGGCGGGACGGTGGTCGTGGGGAGGGGAGCCGGCCGGGCCAGCTCACGGCAGCCGCAGCACCTGGCCCGGCAGCAGCAGGTCGGGGTCGGCGCCGATGACGTCGGCGTTGGCCGCGTACAGCCGCTGCTGCTCCTGAAGGACGTCACCGGCGTCGGCGTCGGGACCGCTCAGCGCCCGCGCGAGCGACCACAGGCTGTCGCCGCGCTGGACGACGACCTCGGCGCCGGTGCCGGCGACGACGGGGCGGGTACCCCCGGGCAGGTCGGCGGACGGCAGAGCCGGCGCCGTGCGCGGCTCGGGCAGCGGTGCCCATGCCGGGTCGGGCGTCGTGACGGGCAGGTCCGTGGGCAGGTCCCCGCTCGTGGACGTCCCGGGCTCCAGGGGTGCGCTCGCGGCCCAGCCCGCCTCCGGCGCCCGCGGGGCGGCCGAGGCGGCGGAGGCGGCGCCGGTGCCCACGGCGAGGCCCACGACGAGAGCGACGACGCGTCGCACGGGCGCGGGCACGCCCCGGGCGGGGAGCTCCCCGGCTGCCGGGCGCCGCCGACCGGGCTGCTCGCGGGCTTCGGCGAGGCCCGCGAGCAGCACGCTGCCGGCCAGTGCGAGGAGCAGGAGGCTCGCGACCGTGCCGCACAGGGCGGTGAGCAGGTCCGCGAGGGCGGCGTTCCCCGCCAGCGCCGCACGGGCGGCGGGTGCGCTCAGCGCGGCCACGACCGCGGCCGCCGCTGCCGGCAGTGCTGCCAGTGCGGCGCCGACGGCCAGAGCGACCACGGTGCGCACCCGGGCGGCGCGACGGGGACCAGGCACCGGACCTCCTCGGTGGTTGAACGCTGCACTTCGGTGTCGGTTGACCCGTCCGGGTGGCGTTTGATGTCGTTTGATGTGGCTTGTCTAGCGAATGGAGGACCCTCAGGGCCAGCACAGCTGCCGCACACCCCTCGTTCGGCGGGGTGCTCCTGACGGGCTGTGACCACCCGTAGCTTGAGGGGGTGCGCTGGGACGACCTCTTCGCGGACCTCGACGCCCGGCTGGCTCACGCCCGGCGCATGGAGCAGGAGAGCGAGGTCGCCGACCGGTGGGCCGCCGACGTCGCCTCCGTGGACCTGCTGGGCAGGCTCCTGGCCACCGACGGCGAACTGTCCGTCCAGCTGTCCGACGGCAGCTGGGTGAGCGGGCGGACGCGGGCGGCCGGGCCGGGGTGGGTGCTGCTGGTGGCGGGCTCGCCGGTGCGCCGTCAGGTGCTGGTGCCGACGGCGGCCGTCTGCGCGCTGCGGGGGTTGGCCCGCAACAGCGTCCCGCCCGGCGCGGTCACGGCGCGCCGCACGCTGGCGCTCGCGCTGCGCGCGTTGTCCTCAGCGGGCGTGGGGGTGCTCGTGCGCACCCGTGCGGGGGAGGTGCGCGGGCGGCTGGACCGGGTGGGGGCGGACCACGTCGACGTGGTGGTCCCGGCGGAGGGGCACCGGGCTGTGCTCACGGTGCCGTTCGCGTCGCTGCTGAACGTCACCGAACTCGGGTGAGGGAGCCGGGGCCTGCGGGGTGGCGTCAGGCGCCGGCGGCTTCGTGCCCCTGCGGGGACTGCACGCTCTCGCGCGTCTGCGCGTACATCCGCTGGATGTAGGCCTCGAGCTGGGACTCCTCCACCCGCCACTGCCCGCGGCCACCGACCTTGATGGCAGGCAGGTCGCCGCTGCGCACCAGTGCGTAGGCCTGGGCCGAGGAGATCGCCAGGGTCTCGGCGACGTCCGCGAGCGGGAGGAAACGGCTGGGCACGGTGCCTCCTGTCCGGTGCCGGGCGGCTGCCGCCGGTCCACCGGCGGCGAGGCGCATCCTCCCACGTCCACCTCCGGCCGCAGGACCGTTCGGGTGACCTGTGGACGACGACGGCGGCACTCTCCCCGGCGCGGTCACCATGGGCCGGCGCGGCCGGGCGGTCCGGTGCGCAGGGGAGGGTGTGCAGGTGCGGACGTCGACGGTTCCACCGACGGTTCGGCAGCGCGGGGACGGTGCTGCCCGGGCCCGCCGGCTGCGGGCGCCGTCCTGGCGCGATCCCCGGCTCGTGCTGGGGGTGGTCCTGGTGCTCGGCTCGGTGGTGGTGGGGGCCCGCACCGTCCAGGCGGCCGGGGCCACCACCGGCGTGTGGGCCCTGGCGACCCCCGTGGGGGCCGGCACCGCGCTGACCGGGGCCCAGCTGCGCGTGGTGCAGGTCTCCGTCGACGAGGCGACGGCCTCCGCCTACCTGCCAGCGGACGAGCCGCCCGCCGCCGGCTGGGTCGTGCTGCGCGGCCTGGCGGCCGGGGAGCTGCTGCCGCGCTCGGCCGTCGCCGGCGCCGGCGACCTCGCCGAGCGAGCGGTCAGCCTGCCGCTGGAGGGGGCCCTGCCCGACGGGGTGCGCGCCGGTGCGCTGGCGGACGTGTGGGTCGCCTGGCCCGAGGCCACCTCCGCGGCCACCTCCACGGCCGGCGCTGCGGCCGGCAGGACCTCGGCCCGGCAGCTGCCCGAGCAGCTCGCCGACGCCGTGGAGGTGGTCGCCGTGCGGCAGCGCTCGGCCGCCCTCGCCGGCGCGGCGGGCGCCGACGTGGAGGTCCTGGTGCCGTCGGGCGTCCTGCCCTCCGTGCTGCAGGCGCTCGCCGTCGAGGCGGACGTGGTGCTCGTCCCGGTACCGGCAGCCGCGGGGAGCCGTCGGTGAGCCTGCCGGTGCTCGTGGCGGTCCCCGGCCCCGACGAGGCCCGTCTGGTGGTGGGTTGGGAGCCCCTGCGCCGCGAGCTGGTCGTGGTGCGCCGGTGCGCGGACCTGCCCGAGGTGCTGGCGGCGGCCCGTGCGGGTCTGGGGCGTGCCGTCGTCCTCGGGGCGGACCTGCCCGGAGCCGACGCGGAGGCGGTCGACGCCCTGCGCCGTCAGGAGGTGGGGCTGCTCGTCCTGCTGCCGACCGGCCCGGGCGCCACCGCCCTGGAGCACCGGTGGCGCGCGATGGGTGCTCACCGCTTCGCCTCGGCGGCCGACGACCCCGCAGCCGTGGCCCGTGCGCTCGCGGTGGTCGCCGAGGCCACGGTCGGGCCGGGGCGTGCGCACGGCGGGACGGCCGCCGCACCCGGTCCCGCGGACCCCGCGACGGACGACGGGGACGGCGAGCAGGAACCGCTCGAGGTCGGGGCCGGCCGCACCGTGGCGGTGTGGGGCCCGCACGGATCGGCGGGCCGCTCGACGGTGGCCGTGAACCTGGCTGCCGAACTGGCCGGGACGGGAGCGCCGACGGTGCTCGTGGACCTGGACACCCGCGGTGCCTGCGTCGCCCAGCTGCTGGGGCTGCTGGACGAGGCGCCGGGCCTGCTGGCCGCCGTGCGGGCGGCCACGGAGGGAAGGCTGGACGCTCACGCGCTGCACCGGCACACCAGCCTGGTGCTGCCGGACCTCGCCGTGCTCACGGGCTCCCCGGACCCCCGTCGCTGGTCGGAGGTGCGGCCCGTGGGCCTGCGGCGGGTGCTCGAGGTCGCGGCGGGCAGCGCGGAGTGGGTCGTCCTCGACCTGCCCGGGGGCCTCGAGGAGGAGGACGGGGCCGACCGGGACGCCGCCACGGCGGTCGCGCTGGAGTCCGCCGACGTCGTGCTCGTGGTGGGAGCCGCCGACCCGGTCGGCCTGCAGCGCTGGATCCGGACCTGGCAGCGGCTGGGTGAGGTCGCGCCGGGGGCACCCGCGGTCGCGGTCCTGACCCGTGTCCGCGCCTCCGCCGCGGGGTCCCCCGCCCCGCGCCGGGTGGCCGCGGCCGTCCACCGCTTCGCGGGGGTCGACGACGCGGTGCTCCTGCCCGAGGACGCGGCCGCCGATGACGCCGCGCTCGCCGGGCGGACCTTGGGGGAGGTGGCGGCCAGGAGCCCGCTGCGGCGCGCCGTGGCCGGGCTCGCCCAGCGCCTGGAGGACTCGGTGGCGGTGCCGGTCCTGTCGGAGGTGCCGGCCGACCTGGCTGCGATTTGACCGGGTGGTGGGGTGTCGTTAACGTGGTGGTCACACCGCGCGGCGGGGAGGAACGGACGGGTGACCGGCCGGTCCCTTGCTGGTGGGTGTCGGGGCGTTGGTCTCCACTTCCATGGTTTTTCTGCTGGGTGCTTCAGTGCGTCTGGTGGGGGGTCGATGGTGTGGGGGTTGCCCGCTTCGGCTGGTCGGGGTCTTCCCGGTGGCTGGGGTAGAGTGGTGAAGCCGAAAAGCGCAGGGATCGGGTCGCTTCCGTGAGGGGGTGGCTGGCTCTGGTGCGTCCGGTTCTTGAGAACTCAACAGTGTGCCAAGTGTTGATGCCAAATCAATCAACCCCGTGGCATTCCTTCGTGTGAAGGGGTGTTGGGGATTCCTTTGGTGTTGTTCCTCCGTCCCCCTCGCCAGGGGGGTGGGGGTTTCGAGATCAGAGGTCAAACTAGGCAAGTCAATTGGCCTGATGGTCTGCCGGGTTTTCCTGGTGGGGTGTCTATGGTTTTTTCGACGGAGAGTTTGATCCTGGCTCAGGACGAACGCTGGCGGCGTGCTTAACACATGCAAGTCGAACGGTGAACCCCTTCGGGGGGGATCAGTGGCGAACGGGTGAGTAACACGTGAGCAACCTGCCCCTGGCTCTGGGACAACCACTGGAAACGGTGGCTAATACCGGATACGACCTATCACCGCATGGTGTGTGGGTGGAAAGTTTTTCGGCTGGGGATGGGCTCGCGGCCTATCAGCTTGTTGGTGGGGTGATGGCCCACCAAGGCGACGACGGGTAGCCGGCCTGAGAGGGCGACCGGCCACACTGGGACTGAGACACGGCCCAGACTCCTACGGGAGGCAGCAGTGGGGAATATTGCACAATGGGCGCAAGCCTGATGCAGCGACGCCGCGTGAGGGATGACGGCCTTCGGGTTGTAAACCTCTTTCAGCAGGGAAGAAGCCGCATCTTGGTGTGGTGACGGTACTTGCAGAAGAAGCACCGGCTAACTACGTGCCAGCAGCCGCGGTAATACGTAGGGTGCAAGCGTTGTCCGGAATTATTGGGCGTAAAGAGCTCGTAGGCGGTGTGTCGCGTCTGCTGTGAAAACTCAGGGCTCAACTCTGAGCTTGCAGTGGGTACGGGCACACTTGAGTGCGGTAGGGGAGACTGGAATTCCTGGTGTAGCGGTGAAATGCGCAGATATCAGGAGGAACACCGGTGGCGAAGGCGGGTCTCTGGGCCGTAACTGACGCTGAGGAGCGAAAGCATGGGGAGCGAACAGGATTAGATACCCTGGTAGTCCATGCCGTAAACGTTGGGCGCTAGGTGTGGGGTCCATTCCACGGATTCCGTGCCGCAGCTAACGCATTAAGCGCCCCGCCTGGGGAGTACGGCCGCAAGGCTAAAACTCAAAGGAATTGACGGGGGCCCGCACAAGCGGCGGAGCATGCGGATTAATTCGATGCAACGCGAAGAACCTTACCAAGGCTTGACATGCGCGGTGGACCGTCAGAGATGGCGGGTCATTTAGTTGGTCGTGCACAGGTGGTGCATGGTTGTCGTCAGCTCGTGTCGTGAGATGTTGGGTTAAGTCCCGCAACGAGCGCAACCCTCGTTCCATGTTGCCAGCAATTCGGTTGGGGACTCATGGGAGACTGCCGGGGTCAACTCGGAGGAAGGTGGGGATGACGTCAAATCATCATGCCCCTTATGTCTTGGGCTTCACGCATGCTACAATGGCCAGTACAGAGGGCTGCGATACCGTGAGGTGGAGCGAATCCCAAAAAGCTGGTCTCAGTTCGGATCGGGGTCTGCAACTCGACCCCGTGAAGTCGGAGTCGCTAGTAATCGCAGATCAGCAACGCTGCGGTGAATACGTTCCCGGGCCTTGTACACACCGCCCGTCACGTCATGAAAGTCGGTAACACCCGAAGCCGGTGGCCCAACCCGTAAGGGGGGGAGCTGTCGAAGGTGGGACTGGCGATTGGGACGAAGTCGTAACAAGGTAGCCGTACCGGAAGGTGCGGCTGGATCACCTCCTTTCTAAGGAGCATCTTCTGCTCACTTCCTGCGGGGAGTCGGGTGGTAAGGGCCGTCTACTCCAGCGCATGTCTGGAGGTCGGTGCTCGAGGGTGGAACATCAACACGGCACTTGTCTGCTCGCTGTGGCGCTAGTACGGCCGAGGTGTTCTTCGGAACGCCGTTGATGGTCTGGAACGTGGTTGTGGTGGGTGGGGCGGGTGCCTGGCGCACTGTTGGGTCCTGAGGGACCGGGCACCACGGCCGGCGTTCGTCGCTGGTGGTGGGGTCTGTGATCTCGTCAGGCTGTCTCGTGCAGGTCATACCGTTCGGGTGTGCTCCTTGGGGGGTGTGCTCGGGGTCTGGTGCTTGCGGTGTGCGAGGTGGTGTCTGGTTGTTGTTTGAGAACTGCACAGTGGACGCGAGCATTGCAAGGATCTTCTTCGTGAAGGTTTCTTTGTTGTGGTGCTTCGTCGAGTAGATTTTTTCTGTGTCTTTGTGGTTTGGGTTCTTTGCTTGGCTCTGCCGCGCTGCTTCTTCCTGCTGGTCGCTCCGGGTGTTCTGCCGTCGTGGTGGGTGCCGGGTGTGGTGGTGGGTGGTGGTGTGTGGTGGTGGCAAGTGTTTAAGGGCGCATGGTGGATGCCTTGGCATCAGGAGCCGATGAAGGACGTGGGAGCCTGCGATAAGCCTCGGGGAGTTGGCAACCGAACGTTGATCCGAGGGTGTCCGAATGGGGAAACCCGGCCGTCGTCATGGGCGGTCACCCGCACCTGAATGTATAGGGTGTGTGGAGGGAACGTGGGGAAGTGAAACATCTCAGTACCCACAGGAAGAGAAAACAAACAGTGATTCCGTGAGTAGTGGCGAGCGAAAGCGGATGAGGCTAAACCGGTCCGTGTGTGATACCTGGTAGGGGTTGCACGGTCGGGGTTGTGGGAGTGTCTTGGAGGCGGCTACCGACGCTTCGGGCAGTGAGAAAGTCGTGGCATAGCCGAAGGATCTGGGAAGGTCCGGCGTAGTGGGTGAGACCCCCGTAGGCGAAATGTTGCGGCCTGTCTGGAGACATCTTCCCGAGTAGCACGGGGCTCGTGGAATCTCGTGTGAATCTGCCAGGACCACCTGGTAAGCCTAAATACTTCCTGATGACCGATAGCGGACAAGTACCGTGAGGGAAGGGTGAAAAGCACCCCGGGAGGGGAGTGAAATAGTACCTGAAACCGTGTGCCTACAATCCGTCGGAGCCGGCTCGTTCCGGTGACGGCGTGCCTTTTGAAGAATGAGCCTGCGAGTTAGTGGTGCGTGGCGAGGTTAACCCGGGTGGGGAAGCCGTAGCGAAAGCGAGTCCGAACAGGGCGTTTCAGTCGCGTGCTCTAGACCCGAAGCGGAGTGATCTACCCATGGCCAGGTTGAAGCGCGGGTAAGACCGCGTGGAGGACCGAACCCACCAGGGTTGAAAACCTGGGGGATGAGCTGTGGGTAGGGGTGAAAGGCCAATCAAACTCCGTGATAGCTGGTTCTCCCCGAAATGCATTTAGGTGCAGCGTCGCGTGTTTCTTGCCGGAGGTAGAGCTACTGGATGGCCGATGGGCCCCACCGGGTTACTGACGTCAGCCAAACTCCGAATGCCGGTAAGTCAGAGCGTGGCAGTGAGACTGCGGGGGATAAGCTTCGTAGTCGAGAGGGAAACAGCCCAGATCATCAGCTAAGGCCCCTAAGCGTGTGCTAAGTGGGAAAGGATGTGGAGTCGCGCAGACAACCAGGAGGTTGGCTTAGAAGCAGCCACCCTTGAAAGAGTGCGTAATAGCTCACTGGTCAAGTGATTCCGCGCCGACAATGTAGCGGGGCTCAAGCACACCGCCGAAGCTGTGGCATTCACGCGTGTACTTCGCCTGCAGGAGTGATTCTGTGGGTGCAGGTGTGTGGATGGGTAGGGGAGCGTCGTGTGTGGGGTGAAGCGGCCGAGTGATCGTGTCGTGGACTGCACACGAGTGAGAATGCAGGCATGAGTAGCGAATGACGGGTGAGAAACCCGTCCGCCGATTGACCAAGGGTTCCAGGGCCAGGTTCATCCGCCCTGGGTAAGTCGGGACCTAAGGCGAGGCCGACAGGCGTAGTCGATGGACAACGGGTTGATATTCCCGTACCGGCGTAGAACCGTCCATGTCGAATCCGGTGATGCTAAGCACCCAAAGCCCTTCGTTGCCTTCGGGCGCGAGGTGGTGGAGCGTGTGGCCCGATCCGGTAGTAGGCAAGCGTAGTAACAGGGGTGACGCAGGAGGGTAGCTTCCGCGTGGCGATGGTTGTCCACGTCCAAGGGTGTAGGGCGAGGTGTAGGCAAATCCGCACCTCTGACTTTGATGTCGAGCTTGAGACCTGATGGTGACCCCGTATGGGGGAAGCAGGGTGATCCCATGCTGTCTAGAAAAGCCTCGGCGCGAGGTTCGAGCCGCCCGTACCCTAAACCGACTCAGGTGGTCAGGTAGAGAATACCGAGGCGATCGAGTGAATCGTGGTTAAGGAACTCGGCAAAATGCCCCCGTAACTTCGGGAGAAGGGGGGCCTGAGACGTGAAGCCGCTTGCCGGCTAGCGTTTGAGGGCCGCAGAGACCAGGGGGAAGCGACTGTTTACTAAAAACACAGGTCCGTGCGAAGTCGCAAGACGATGTATACGGACTGACGCCTGCCCGGTGCTGGAACGTTAAGGGGACCGGTTACCGCACCTCGTGTGCGGGACGCTGAGAACTTAAGCGCCAGTAAACGGCGGTGGTAACTATAACCATCCTAAGGTAGCGAAATTCCTTGTCGGGTAAGTTCCGACCTGCACGAATGGCGTAACGACTTCCCCGCTGTCTCAACCGCGAACTCGGCGAAATTGCACTACGAGTAAAGATGCTCGTTACGCGCAGCAGGACGGAAAGACCCCGGGACCTTCACTATAGCTTGGTATTGGTGTTCGGGACGGCTTGTGTAGGATAGGTGGGAGACGGTGAAGCGGTCACGCTAGTGGTCGTGGAGTCAACGTTGAAATACCACTCTGGTCGTTCTGGATGTCTAACTTCGGTCCGTGATCCGGATCAGGGACAGTGCCTGGTGGGTAGTTTAACTGGGGCGGTTGCCTCCTAAAGAGTAACGGAGGCGCCCAAAGGTTCCCTCAGCCTGGTTGGCAATCAGGTGTTGAGTGTAAGTGCACAAGGGAGCTTGACTGTGAGACAGACATGTCGAGCAGGGACGAAAGTCGGGACTAGTGATCCGGCCGTGGAGTGTGGAATCGCGGTCGCTCAACGGATAAAAGGTACCCCGGGGATAACAGGCTGATCTTGCCCAAGAGTCCATATCGACGGCATGGTTTGGCACCTCGATGTCGGCTCGTCGCATCCTGGGGCTGGAGTAGGTCCCAAGGGTTGGGCTGTTCGCCCATTAAAGCGGTACGCGAGCTGGGTTTAGAACGTCGTGAGACAGTTCGGTCCCTATCCGCTGCGCGCGCAGGAAACTTGAGAAGGGCTGTCCCTAGTACGAGAGGACCGGGACGGACGAACCTCTGGTGTGCCAGTTGTTCCGCCAGGAGCATGGCTGGTTGGCTACGTTCGGAAGGGATAACCGCTGAAGGCATCTAAGCGGGAAGCCTGCTTCGAGATGAGGTTTCCGTACCTTTCGGGGTGAGAGGCTCCCAGTAGACCACTGGGTTGATAGGCCGGGTGTGGAAGCAACGACTAGCGAGTTGTGGAGCTGACCGGTACTAATAAGCCGATCACTTGTTACCAGCGCACACCACTTCCCATCGGGGGTGGTGGGTGCGGGTCGGGTGAAGAACGTCAACGAGCGAAGTGTTGCAGGAAGAATCTTCGGGCACGACGGCGAAGAAGCAGCGCGGAAGAAGTTGCAAGTGTGTAGGTAGCGTCCACTGTGTGGTTCTCAGGCCACAACCGTTCCCTTTTCTTGCTGGTGTCTGTCCCTGGGTGTTCGGGGAGGGGTGCTGGTGGGTGGGGGTTGTGGGGTCCTGGCCCTTGTGGTCCGGTGGTCATAGCGGTGGGGAAACGCCCGGTTACATTCCGAACCCGGAAGCTAAGCCCGCCAGCGCCGATGGTACTGCCTGGGAGACTGGGTGGGAGAGTAGGACACCGCCGGCCACTCACACGTTGAGTGAACTGGTACGACATGAAGAGGCTCGTGGGGTGTGTGATGCACCCCACGAGCCTTTTCGTGCGTTCAGCACTCTTCGTGCGTTGATGCGGGCTCTGCCGGCCTTGATGCCTTCAGCCACAACGGGGCGGTGCGTGGTCATCTCAACCGGAGCACAGCGCCTGCGACCGGTTTGGGGTTGAACGAGGTCGCTTTGCGGCCCAGCAGTCCGCCTTCCGACGTCACGGTAACGACGTGCTCGAAGTTTGGTGCGGGAAGCAGGACGGCCGTCGATCCATCGACCCTGCGGGCGAGTGCTGCACGCGGATCCCTCACGTAGTCCACCACCTGATCCGGAACCCCTCCGAGCATCAGGATCTCGTCGACCCAGGCAGCAACACCCACGGCCGTAGCGGTGCGGCCCGCGGTCCGCAGGTGTGTGACGGCCGAGTCCTCCACGACGAGGCAATCGGGCTCGGAAAGTGACGCCAGGTCGGCGAGGGCGGCTTCCGACGTGCCGCCGTTCCAGCGCTGCCGGTTCCCAGCGTCCAGCAGGTACCTGCCGGCTCCCGGTGGGACGACCCGGTGGAGGGCCGACAGTTCGAGCGCTGCGTCTCCAGGCAAGCTCATGGCGGTCAGCACACCTGTGGCTCCCGGTGATTGCCGCGCGAGTCGCCGAGCGGCCTCGTGGCGGTGGTGGCCGTCACCGATGATCCACCGGCGGCCGCCCACCGCCCAGCTCAGGCGAGCGATGGCGTCGCCCTCGGTGACCCGCCACAGGTCGATGTCGGTGCCGCCCGGTCCTGGCGTCGAGATGACGTGAGCCGCCGACTGGACAGCTGCGCGCACCAACCGGGTGAGAAGGCTGGTGCCGTTGAGATCCTCGGCGACCACGGGGCCCGCGTCGACGAGGAGGACCGGTTCCGAGTCGACGGCCGTCGCCTCGAGCCGCCGGATCCGCGTCCGGACGGCGTGCTCCATCGTGGCCTCGTGAGCACGTACCCGGTCGTCCGCTGCACCGGTGACCCGCAGCTCGCCGACGAGGAACCGGTGTGAGAGGCCCCCGGTGCGCTGCTGCAGCACGTACAGGGCGGGAGGGTCCTGCAGGAGGACGCCGCTGTGCAGCCACGTGAGGACCGTGGGTCCTCCGTCTTCGCCCTGGGGGGCGTACTCGGGGCGCTCGAGGTGGGTCACCAGGTGGGGTGCTGAGCGCATCGCCGCTTCCCGCGCCGTCCGCCCCGTTTCGGTGTGCGGGGGTGCCAGGACGTTCCGCAGGGGACCGACGACCTCCTGCCTGTACCGAAGCCCGGGGAACGGGCGCAGGAGATCGCCAGGGCCGGGCACTCGCGCCGTCGACGTGGACACCGCCTCCTGGGCGCGCGCCCCCGTGCGTGCTGGCTCCACTCGGCGCATCCTACGGTCGAGCCGTGCGCCGACGCGGCGCATCCGTGACCGTGCGAGGAGGTCCTGTCGTGCCCGACGATCCCGAGGCCGCCGTTGCGCGAGGGGGGGCTCCGCGAGAGCCGGGTCGACCTCGGGGGGGACCGTACGAGTGGCTGCAGCGGGGCCTGGCGCTGCTCGCTGATGGGGAGGCCGCGGCGGCGGCGACGTTGCTGGCACGAGCCCACGCCCACGAGCCGAGGTCGACGGGCGTCCTCGAGGCGCTCGCGCGGGCACAGTACGACGCGGGTGACGTCACGGCAGCTGCGGAATCGTTCCGCCGTCTCGCCCATGCCCGCCCCGCTGACGACTACGCTCACTTCGGTCTGGGGCTCAGCCTCAGCCGCCTCGGGCATCTCGGACCGGCAGTCGAGCACCTCGCCATGGCGCACGCCATGCGTCCGGACCGACCCGAGTACGCCGACCGTCTGCGACAGGTCCGCGCCACCCTGGCGGCGCGGCAGAGCCCGGGGAGTCCTTGAGCACCACTGGAAGCACCACCCAGACCGTTCACGGGAACAGCGCGGCGCCCACCACGTTGCGCGGGTCGTCCGGACGTCCCCTGCTTCAGGGGCACGACGCCGTCCTGCTGGACCTCGACGGTGTCGTCTACGTCGGTCCGGACGCCGTGCCCCATGCCGCCGACGCCCTCACCCGTGCGGCCCGTGCGGGGTCCCGCCTGGCCTACATCACCAACAACGCCTCGCGTCCACCGGCCACCGTTTCCGCGCACCTGCGCGATCTGGGGGTCCCGGCGCAGGACGCGGACGTGGTGACGGCTGCGCAGGCCGCCGCTCGGCACCTGGCAGACCGTCTGCCTCCTGCCGCCCGCGTGCTCCTCATCGGCGGTGACGGGCTGCGCGAAGCGCTCGGCGAGGTCGGCTTGACGGCTGTGGGGTCCCTCGCCGACGACCCCGTCGCCGTCGTCCAGGGTTTCTCCCCGGACACGTCCTGGGCGCGCCTGGCCGAGGCGACCCACGCCGTCCGGGCGGGGCTGTGGTGGGTCGCGACCAACCTCGACGCCACCGTCCCCACCCCGGGAGGCCCAGCGCCCGGCAACGGGTTGCTCGTGCAGCTCGTGGCCCGGGCCGCGGGCCGTGACCCCGACGCGGTGTGCGGCAAGCCGGAGCGGGCGCTGTTCGACGAGGCGGTCGCACGGCTCGGGGCCCACGAAGCCGTCGTGGTCGGCGACCGGCTGGACACGGACCTGCGAGGGGCGCGAACGGCCGGCCTGACCGGCCTGCTGGTGCTGACCGGCGTCACCGGGGTTCCGGAGCTGCTGGCCGCTGCCCCGCACGAACGCCCGCACCACCTGGGGCGGGACCTGCGGTCGCTGCACGACGCGCACCCGGAGGTGCAGGTCGCACAGGACGGGGCGGGGCTCACCGTCCGCTGCCGTGAGGCTGTGGTCACCGCAGGTCCCGAAGAGGTCGTCGTGCGCTCGGCCGTGGGCGGGGCGGACGGCCTGGACGTGCTGCGGGCCGCGGCGGAGGCCGTGTGGGCTGCGCGGGACGCGGGCGCGCACCAGGGTCGGGGCGTGGACCTCACAGGGCTCGCGCGGCAGGTCGTCCACAGCCTTGCCCCACGCACCACCGGTCCTGGGGACGATCCAGTCGGGGACGTCGGGACCGGCTTGTAGCCTCACCCGCGTGAGCGAGCACCCCACGCCCAGGCCCGCGCCGCCCGCCCACCGGGCGGACGACCCGCCCGCGCCCCGGGACCCCGCCGCGGAGCAGCGGCTGGACGCTGCCCTCGCACGCCTGGACGGGATCGGTGCGCTCGGCGTGCACGAGCACGTCGAGGTCTACACCTGCATCGACCAGGCGTTGCGTGAACGCCTGGTCGGTACGGAAGGCTGACGTGGCGCGCCGCCTGCGTCTCGACGCGGAGCTCGTGCGACGCGGACTGGCCCGCTCGCGCGAGCACGCCGGCGAGCTGGTCGCCACGGGCAGGGTGAAAGTGGGGGGCGCCACCGCGGGCAAGCCCGCCACCCAGGTGGACCCGGCTTCCGCGATCCTCGTGGAAGCCGGCGAGGACGAAGTCACCTACGTCAGCCGCGGGGCCCACAAGCTCGTGGGGGCGCTGAACGCCTTCGACGTCCCCGTCGCCGATCGCCGCTGCCTGGACGCCGGTGCCAGCACCGGGGGCTTCACCGACGTGCTGCTGCGGCGCGGCGCAGCCGAGGTCGTCGCGGTCGACGTCGGCTACGGCCAGCTCGCCTGGTCGCTGCGCCAGGACCCCCGCGTGACGGTCCTGGAGCGCACGAACGTGCGCACGCTGGAGCCGGAACAGGTGGCGCCCGCGCCGTCGCTGGTCGTGGCCGACCTGTCGTTCATCTCCCTCACCCTCGTCCTGCCCGCACTGGTGCGGTGCGTCACCCCGGAGGCTGAGCACGTGCTCATGGTCAAACCGCAGTTCGAGGTGGGTCGCGAGGCCCTGGGCGCCGGCGGCGTCGTGCGCAGCGCGGCGTTGCGCGCCGACGCCGTGCGCTCGGTAGCCGCCGCCGCCGCCGGGTGCGGGCTGGGGGTGCGCGGCGTGGCCGCCAGCCCTCTGCCGGGCCCCAGCGGGAACGTCGAGTACTTCCTGCACCTCACGGCGGGCGCCCCGCCGCTGCAAGAGGACGCGCTGCAGCGCGCACTCGCCGAGGGCCCCCAGGCGGGGCTGTCGTGAGCGCGCAGGTCGGTGGGCCGACCGGCGGCCCGGCGCCGGGGGCCCGCACGGTGCTGGTCCTCGCGCACACCGGCCGTGCCGAAGCGGTGACTGCGCTGACGGACGCCGTGCGCCGGCTCCACGACGCGGGGGTGCGCACCCTGATGACTCCCGACGAGGCCGAGGCGCTCAGCGTCGCGGACAGGCGCCTGGTGGAGGAGTGCCACCTCGAGGGGGCCGTCCGGGGCGCCGAGATGGTCATCGTCCTCGGCGGCGACGGCACCATCCTGCGGGCCGCCGAGCTGGTCCGGGGGACCGACACCACGTTGCTGGGCGTCAACCTCGGTCACGTCGGTTTCCTCGCCGAGGCCGAGCGCGAAGAGGTCGTCGAATCGGTCTCACGCCTGGTGGCCGGCGACTACCGCGTCGAGGAGCGCATGACGCTGGACGTGGACGTGGTCCTGGACGGGCAGGTGATCGCGCGCTCCTGGGCGGTCAACGAGGTCTCGGTGGAGAAGGGGAACCGCGAACGGATGATCGAGATGGTCGTCGACGTCGACGGCAGGCCCTTGAGCACCTTCGGGGGAGACGGCCTCATCGCCGCCACCCCGACCGGGTCCACCGCGTACGCGTTCTCCGCCGGCGGACCCGTCGTGTGGCCGGAGGTCGAGGCGCTGCTCGTCGTGCCGATCAGCGCGCACGCGCTCTTCGCCCGGCCCCTGGTCATCGCCCCGACCTCCTGCGTCGGGGTGGAGGTCCTGCCCAGCCTCGACGACGGCGGCGTCGTGTGGTGCGACGGGCGGCGCACCTTCGCCGCGCCGGTCGGTGCCCGCGTCGAGGTTCGCCGGTCGCCGCACCGGGTTCGCCTGGCGCGCCTGAGCACGGGCATCTTCACCGACCGCCTCGTCGCGAAGTTCGGCCTGCCCGTGCACGGCTGGCGCGGACCGCGGGCCACCGCGGACGGGGGTTGAACGCGGTGATCGAGGAGATGCGGATCCGGGAGCTCGGCGTCATCCGCGACGCACGGCTCCCGCTGGGCCCCGGCCTGACCGTCATCACGGGCGAGACCGGTGCGGGCAAGACGATGGTCGTCACGGGGCTGGGCCTGCTGATGGGCAACCGCGCCGACGCCTCGGCGGTGCGTTCCGGAGCGGAGTCCGCCTCGGTCGAGGGCAGGCTCTCCGTCGACCCGGCCGGACCGGCCGCGCAGCGCGCCCAGGACGCAGGCGGGGAGCTCGAGGACGGCGAGCTGCTCCTGGCGCGGACCCTGTCGGCCGGCGGCCGCAGCCGCGCCCACGTCGGGGGCCGCGGCGCCCCCGTCGGCGTCCTCGCCGAGCTGTCCGAGCACCTCCTCGCCGTGCACGGACAGACGGAGCAGCTGCGGCTGCGGTCGGCGGCGCAGCAGCTGCTGGTCCTGGATGCCTTCGCCGGTGCGGCGCTGGACGCCGACCGTACGGCCTACGCGCAGCACTGGGGGCGCTGGCGTCGTCTGGTGGCCGAGCACGAGCACCTCGCCGCGCACGCCTCCGAGCGGGCCAGGGAGGCAGAGCTGCTCCGGCTCGGGCTGGAGGACGTCGAGCGAGTCGCCCCGCAGCCCGGGGAGGACGCGGCGCTGCGTGAGGAGGCCGGACGGCTGGCGCACGTGGAGGTGCTGCGCACGGCCGCCGCCGCCGCGCACGAGGCGCTGACCGGGGAGGGGGCCGGCGGTGAGGAGGGCCCGGGCTCCGACGCGGGCGCCGACAGCCTCCTGCAGGCCGCTCGTCGTGCCCTGGTCCAGGCCGGTGAGCACGATCCCGTGCTGGCCGCGCTGGCCGGCCGGGTCGGGGAGCTGTCCTACCTGCTGGCCGACCTGTCCACGGAGCTCGCCGACCACGCCGCCGGCCTGGAGGCCGACCCCGCCCGGCTGGCCGTCGTCGAGGACCGCCGAGCGCAGCTGACCGCGCTGGTGCGCCGCTACGCCGCCGTGCCGGGCGAGGACGGCGTCGTGGGCGTCGATGCCGTCCTCGCCTGGGCCGAACGCGCTGCCGCTCGTCTCCTGGAGCTGGACGACGACGGCCGGCTGGAGCAGCTGGCCGCTGAACGGGACGCCGTCCAGGGGCAGCTGCAGGAGATCGCGGGTCGGCTCAGCGCCGCCCGCACCCGCGCTGCCCGTGAGCTGGAGGAGCGGGTGGCGGCTGAGCTGGCCGCCCTGGCCATGCCCAGCGCCCGCGTCCGGGTGGAGGTGCGCACCGGCACCGAGCTGGGGCCGCACGGGCGTGACGCCGTCGAGCTGCAGCTGGCCGCGCACTCCGGTGCCGGGTTCCGGCCACTGGCCCGGGGCGCCTCGGGCGGTGAGCTCTCGCGCGTCATGCTCGCCCTGGAGGTCGTGCTCGCCGGTGCCGACCCGGTGCCGACGATGGTCTTCGACGAGGTCGACGCGGGCGTCGGTGGCCGCGCCGCCGTCGAGATCGGCAGGCGGCTGGCGGCCCTGGCGCGCAGCACCCAGGTCATCGTCGTCACGCACCTCGCCCAGGTCGCCGCGTTCGCCGACACCCACCTGACGGTGGTCAAGACCGACGACGGCAGCGTCACCGAATCCGGGGTGGTGCGGCTCGACGACGAGGGCCGGGTGGAGGAACTGGCGCGGATGCTGTCCGGTCGGGGGTCGGGCACCGCCCGGGCGCACGCCGAGGAGCTGCTGCGCTCCTCGCGCGCCGAGGCCCGCCAGGTCACCGCGCCGCGCGGGGGACCGTCGCGACGGGCACGGCAGCCGCGCGTGCGACGATCGACGCGGGCCGCCGACCGCTCCGGCGGCTGACGGCGCGGGTCGCGGCGACCGACGCCGCCCGGCGTGAGCGAGGACGGGACGACCCGTCGGAGGAGGAGTGGCCAGGTGATCAGGCGCCGGTGGGGACGCGAGCCCGCGCGGGCGGAGGCTCCCGGTGGCGTGCCGCAGGTGCCGCGGGCCGACGCGCAGGGCACCGCCCGTGTCGACCGGCGCACGAAAACCCTGACCAAGCGGCTTCGGCCCGGTGAGATCGCTGTCATCGACCACCTCGACCTCGACCGCGTCTCCGCCGAGGCGCTCGTCGCCTGCGGCCCGGCGGCCGTCGTCAACGCCTCGGCCAGCACCTCCGGGCGCTACCCGAACCTCGGCCCGGAGATCCTCGTCGAGGCAGGGGTCCCCGTGCTGGACGCGGTGGGGCCGGAGGTGATGACGGCCGTGGCGGAGGGTGTGCGGCTGCAGCTGGCCGGTGACGAGCTGCGCAGCGGTGCGGAGGTCGTGGCCCGTGGCCGGCGGCTGACCCCGCAGCTCGTGGCGGCCGACATGGAGGCGGCCCGTGCGGGGCTCTCGCTGCAGCTGGAAGCCTTCGCCGCCAACACCATGGAGTACCTGCGGCGCGAGCGCGACCTCCTGCTCGACGGCGTGGGCGTCCCGGACGTCCGCACCCCGCTGGAAGGTCGCCACGTGCTGATCGTGGTGCGGGGCTACCACTACAAGGAGGACCTCGTCACCCTCCGCTCGTACGTGCGCGAGTACAAGCCCGTGCTCATCGGCGTCGACGGCGGTGCCGATGCCGTCCTGGAGGCCGGCTGGAAGCCGGACATGATCGTCGGCGACATGGACTCCGTCTCCGACGCCGCACTGCGGTGCGGCGCCGAGGTGGTCGTGCACGCCTACCGGGACGGGCGGGCCCCCGGTCTGGAGCGGGTCCGGGCCCTGGGCATCGACGCCGTGGTGTTCCCCGCCACCGGCACCAGCGAGGACGTCGCGATGCTCTTGGCCGATGACAAGGGCGCCACCCTCATCGCGGCGGTCGGCACCCACGTCACCCTCGTGGAGTTCCTCGACAAGGGGCGCGCCGGCATGGCCAGCACGTTCCTGACCCGGCTGCGGGTGGGGGGGAAGCTCGTCGACGCCAAGGGCGTGTCGCGGCTGTACCGGTCGAGGGTGTCCGACCGGCAGGTGCTGCTCCTGGTCCTGGCGGGTGTGCTCGCCCTCGTCGCCGCGCTCGCGGTGACCCCCACCGGTCAGGCGATCCTCGCCGTGACCGGTGCCCGGGTCGAGGACGCCTGGGCGCTCTTCACCGGGCTCGTGCCGGGCGCCGGGCCGTGAGCCGCGGAGCCCGCCCCGGTACCACGCCCACCCCACGACGACAGGACGCGCAGTGATCGACTTCCGGTACCACGTGGTCTCGCTGGTGTCGGTGTTCCTGGCTCTGGCCGTCGGCATCGTCCTCGGTGCCGGCCCCCTCAACGAGGGCATCTCCACGGGGATCACCGACCAGGTGCGCCAGCTGACCGAGGAGAAGGAGCAGTTGCGCGCCGAGCGGGACGAGGCGCTGGCCGCCGGCGAGGCGCAGGACGCCTGGGCCGAGGTCGTCGCCCCCGCCGTCGTGGAGCGCCAGCTCGGTGGACGGGCCGTCGTGGTCGTGGAGCTCCCCGGCGCCGACTCCAGCCAGACCGACGCGGTCGTGGACGTGCTGCGGAGCGCGGGAGCCACCGTGCCCGCGCGCGTGACCGTGCAGGACGACTGGACCGCCGAGGCGCAGCAGGCCGAGCGCAAGGCCCTCGCGGCCGAGCTCGCTCCCCAGCTCGCCGGTGGTGCCGCGGTCGCGGACGCCACCCCGCACGTGGTCCTGGCCACCGCCCTGGCCAGCGGCCTGGTGACCGGCGACCTGGCCCAGACCGTCGTCGCCGACCCGGCGCGGGCCGACCTGCTGACCGCACTGACGGACGCCGGCCTGGTCGAGGTCGAGGGGCAGGTCGAGCAGCGCGCCACCCTGGCCCTGCTCGTCACCGGTGCGGCCGACCCGGACGCCAGCGACGACCGTGCCGAGCTCGACGCGGCGGCCTGGGAGGCGCTGGCGGACCAGCTCGACGACCTGTCGGCCGGTGCCGTGGTGGCCGGTCCCACGGAGTCGGCGGAGGCCCGGGCGGCCGTCGCCGTGGTGCGTTCCGGCGACGAGGTCGCCGAGCAGGTCAGCACCGTGGACGACCTGGACACCGCCATGGGACGCGTCAACGTGGTGCTCGCGCTGCGCGAGCAGCTCGCGGGCCGCTCCGGGCACTACGGCACCGCACCCTCCGCGACGTCGGTCAGCCCGCCGTTGCCGGCGGCGGCGCCGTGAGCGCGGGCGACGCTGCGCGGGTGACCGCAGCAGCCGCGATCGCCGTCCGCGCCGGCCGCTCCCTGACCCGGTGGCTCCCCGAGCACCCCCCGGGCGGTGCCGGGCGCTGGGAGAGGAACAACCACCGAGGTGACGTCGTCACGATGCTGGAGGGTCCGGCGGCCGCGCTCGCGGCCGGCGCTGCGGCAGCGTTCGGCACCCCGCCGTGGGGGCGGGCCGCAGTCGTGGCGACCCTCGGTGCCGGGGCGTTCGGGGCCGTCGACGACCTCGCCGAGCGCCGGGGCGAGCGGGAAGCGGGGGCCCGGGGGCTGGCCGGTCACCTCGCTGCGCTGCGCCGCGGCCAGCTGACCACCGGTGCGCTGAAGGTTCTGGGCCTGGCAGCCACGGGCGCGGCCTGTGCTGTGCTGGTGGCACCGCGCCCTCCGCGCCGGGCGTCGGAACTGGCCGATGCGGCGCTCGCCGCCGCGCTGGTGGCCGGCAGCGCCAACCTGCTGAACCTGTTCGACCTGCGACCGGGCCGGGCCGCCAAGCTGACCGTCGTCCTCGCCGCGGGGCTGGCCACCGGGGCCCCCGGCAGCTCCGGGGCCCGGCGGGCGCGCCCGGCGGCGGCCGCCGCCGCCGGTGCGGCCTTCGCGGTGCTGCCCGGTGACCTGGCGGGGCGCAGCATGCTCGGTGACACGGGCGCCAACGCCCTGGGTGCGCTGCTCGGCACGGCCGGCCTGGCCCGCTGGGGACGCCCGGGACGCTCCGTGGCGCTCGGCGTGGTCACGGCCCTGACCCTGGCCTCGGAGAAGGTGAGCTTCAGCCGGGTCATCGAGGCGTCCCCGCTGCTGCGGGAGCTGGACCGGCTCGGGCGGCCGTGAGGGGCGCGCGGTCGATCGCCGCCGCCGCCGCCTCGGTCGCCGTGCTCACCGTCGCCGCGCGCCTGGCCGGCTTCGGCCGGCTCCTGGCCTTCTCCCAGACCGTCGGCGACACGTGCCTGGGGACCGTCTACACCACGGCCAACCAGGTGCCCAACGTGCTGTTCGAGGTCGTCGCCGGCGGTGCCCTGGCCGGTGTGCTCGTGCCGCTGCTGTCGGCGCGGCTGGCGTCGGACGATCCGGCGGACCGGGCTGCGGCTTCGCGGACGGCCTCGGCCGCCCTGACGTGGAGCGTGCTGCTGCTAACCGTCCTCGCCGCGGCGACGGCCCTGCTGGCCCGACCGTTGATGGACCTGTTGCTGCGGGACACCTCGGCCGGGCAGTGCGGGGGCGATCCGCTCGGCACGGGGGTCCTCATGCTGTGGGTGTTCCTGCCGCAGGTTCCCCTGTACGCGGTGGCGGTCGTGCTGGCGGGTGCGCTGCAGGCCCAGCAACGCTTCACCGCTCCCGCCGCTGCGCCGCTGGTCTCGAGCCTGGTGGTGGGTCTGGCCTACCTGCTGGTGGGGGCGCTGGTGCCCGCCGCCGTGGTGCGCGAAGGGCTGCGGGACGTGCCGGCGGTGGCGGTGGCGGTGCTCGCCGGTGGCACGACCCTGGGGGTCGTCGCGCTGGTAGCCGCCCACGCCCCGGCGCTGCGCTCGGGGGTGCGGTGGCGCCCGGCGCTGCGCCCCGCGCCGGGGGACTGGCCCAGGCTGCGCTCGCTGGCCCTGGCGGGGCTGGCGGTGCTGCTGGCGCAGCAGGTGGTGTCGGTGGCCGTGATCCTGCTGAGCAACGGTGCCGCCCCGGGTGCGGTGAACCGCTGGACCTACGCCTGGGCGCTGTTCCTGCTCCCGTACGCGGTGCTGGCGGTGCCGGTGGCCACGGCGGTGTTCCCCCGGCTGGCCCGCGCGGCCGAGGAGGGGGCGAGGGAGGCGTTCGCCTCCCTGCTGGCGCGGTCGGTGCGCACGGTCCTGCTGGTCAGCTCGCTGGGGGCCGCGGTCCTGGCGGCCACCGCGGTGCCCGTCGCGACCGTCTTCGTGGTCGGCCGGGTGGGCTCGGGGCGCACCGAGGACCTGTCCCTGGCTCTGGTGGTGTTCGCGCCGGCTCTGCTCGGGTACGGCCTGACGGCTCTGCTCACCCGGTCCCTGTACGCGCTGGGGGCCGGCCGCGCGGCGGCGGGCGGAACGGTGGCGGGGTGGGCGGTGGTGCTAGCGGGGATGCTCGGGGGAGCGGCCCTGCTGCCGGCGGACCGCGTGGTGACGGCGCTCGCCGCCGCGCACGCCGTCGGGCTCACCGTCGCGGGTGGGCTGCTGTTGCGCGCCGCCCACCGCGCCGCGGGCGACGGCGCCTTGACCGGCGTGCCCCGCGTGCTCGGGGCGGCGGTGCTGGCCGCGGCGGCCGGAGCCGCGGCGGGCGCGGTGGTGCCCGGGGTGCTGGACGCCGGGGGGCTGGTGGGCGCGGTCGTCGCCGGGGCCCTGGCCGCGGTGGTGGCGGGCGTGGTGTGGGGGCTCAGCGCCCGGGTCCTGGTGCCGGCCGACCTGCGGCTGCTGACCGGGTTCGCGGAGCGGGTGCGGCACCGCTCCTGAGCGGGGTGGTGCGGTCGGGGCCAGGGCCGGGCTGGACGAGGCGGGAGGGACGGCGTGGTGGCGAGGGGCGGCGTGGTGGACGGGCTCGATGTGGCGAGCGGCGCTGCGGACCGTGGTGCGGTGGTGTTCGTGCTCGCCACGAGCGCGGGCGGTGTCGGGCGGCACGTCGCGGAGCTGTGCGCGGGGCTGGCCTCCGAGGGGGTGCGGGTGCACGTGGCGGCGCCCCGCGACACGCTCGACAGGTTCGCCTTCGCCGCCGCCACGACCGCTGTGCCGATCGGCGCCTCGCTGGACCCGGTGCGCGACCTGGGTGCGGCCCGGGCGCTGCGGCGGGCGCTGCGCGCGCCCTCGGCGCGGGGCGCGGTGGTGCACGCGCACGGCGTGCGGGCAGGTCTGGTCGCGGCGCTGGCGGTGCGCTCGCTGCGCCCGCGCCCCGGGCTGGTGGTGACGCTGCACAACGCCGTCCTGGGCGGCGGGGCACGGGCCCGGCTGGGGCGGGCCGTGCAGGACGCGGTCTGCCGGGCCGCCGACGCCGTCCTCGCGGTCTCGCAGGACCTGGTCGGGCAGGCCCGAGCGGCGGGCGCCCGGCGGGTGGAGCGGGCGCTGGTGCCGGCGCCGGTCCTGCGGCCGGGGGAGCCGGTGCTGCCGCCGGGGGAGCCGGTGGTGCTGGCCGTGGCCCGGCTGGCGCCGCAGAAGGGGCTGGACGTGCTCCTGGAGGCGGCCGGGCTGCTGCGGCAGCCCGCTCGCGTCCTGGTGGCCGGTGACGGGCCGCTGCGCCCCGCGCTGGCCGGGCGCATCGCGGCGCGCGCGTTGCCCGTGCGGCTGCTCGGGTCCCGCGACGACGTCCCGGACCTGCTGGCCTCCGCCGACGTGGCCGTCAGCGCCAGCACCTGGGAGGGGCAGCCGGTGTTCCTGCAGGAGGCGCTGCGGGCCGGCGTGCCCGTGGTGGCCACCGACGCCGGGGGCACCGCGGAGGTCACCGGGCCGGCCGCCGACCTGGTGCCGGTGGGTGACGCGGCCGCGCTGGCGGCGGCCCTCGACGCCCTCCTGGCCGATCCCGGGCTGCGCCGCGAGCGCGCCGGACGCGCCCGCGAGCGCGCCGCGGAGCTGCCCCGCGCCGCCGACGCCCTGGCGCAGGTGGCCGCGGTGCACGCCTCGGCGCGGAGGCTGGCCCGAGGTGCTCCCGACGTCGGGTAACCTCGAAGTCCGTGGCGAACCGCAGCAACCCCGAGTCCCCCACCCAGCACGTCTTCGTCACCGGGGGGGTGGCCTCCTCCCTGGGGAAGGGCCTGACGGCCTCCAGCCTCGGTCGCCTGCTCCGTGCGCGCGGCCTGCGCGTGGCGATGCAGAAGCTCGACCCGTACCTCAACGTGGACCCGGGCACCATGAACCCGTTCCAGCACGGTGAGGTGTTCGTCACCGACGACGGTGCCGAGACGGACCTGGACATCGGCCACTACGAGCGCTTCCTCGACGTGCGCTTCGACGCGTCGGCGAACGTGACGACCGGCCAGGTGTACTCCTCGGTGATCGCCAAGGAGCGGCGCGGGGAGTACCTGGGCGACACGGTCCAGGTCATCCCGCACATCACCAACGAGATCGTCGACCGCATGCGCGCGCAGGCGCGCGACGACATCGACGTGATCATCACCGAGGTCGGCGGCACGGTCGGCGACATCGAGTCCCAGCCGTTCCTCGAGGCGGCCCGTCAGGTGCGCCAGCGCCTGGGCCGCGACAACGTCTTCTTCGTGCACGTCTCGCTGGTGCCCTACATCGGGCCCAGCGGCGAGCTGAAGACCAAGCCCACGCAGCACTCGGTCGCGGCGCTGCGCAGCATCGGCATCCAGCCCGACGCGATCGTGTGCCGTTCCGACCGGGAGATCCCCGAGGGCGTCAAGCGCAAGATCGCCTCGATGTGCGACGTGGACGCCGAGGCCGTCGTGGCCTGTGTGGACGCCCCGTCGATCTACGACATCCCCAAGGTGCTGCACCGCGAGGGGCTGGACGCCTACCTCGTGCGCAAGCTGAACCTGTCGTTCCGGGACGTGGACTGGACGACGTGGGACGAGCTGCTGCGCCGGGTGCACTCCCCGCGCCGGCGCGTCGAGGTCGCCCTCGTGGGCAAGTACATCGACCTGCCCGACGCGTACCTGTCGGTCACCGAGGCGCTGCGCGCCGGCGGCTTCGCCGAGGACGCCAAGGTGGACATCCGCTGGGTCGCGGCGGACGACTGCGAGACCCAGGAGGGCGCGCGCCGCCAGTTGCGCGACGTGGACGCGATCTGCGTGCCGGGCGGCTTCGGCGTGCGCGGCATCGAGGGCAAGCTCGGTGCGCTGCGCTGGGCGCGGGAGAACGGCGTCCCGACCCTGGGCCTGTGCCTGGGCCTGCAGTGCATGGTGATCGAGTACGCCCGCGACGTGGCGGGCCTGGCCGGTGCCAGCTCCACGGAGTTCGAACCGGACGCCGAGCACCCGGTCATCGCCACGATGGACGAGCAGAAGCACATCGTGGCCGGCGCCGGGGACATGGGCGGCACCATGCGGCTCGGTTCCTACGAGGCGGTGCTGCAGCCGGGGTCCGTCGTGGCCTCCACCTACGGCAGCGAGCGGATCTCCGAGCGCCACCGGCACCGCTACGAGGTGAACAACGCCTACCGCGAGCAGCTGGAGCGCGCCGGCATGGTGTTCTCGGGCTTGTCCCCGGACCGGGAGCTGGTCGAGTTCGTGGAGCTGCCGGCGGACGTGCACCCGTACTACGTCGCCACCCAGGCGCACCCGGAGTTCAAGTCGCGCCCGACCCGCTCCCACCCGCTGTTCTCCGGCCTGGTGGCGGCGGCCCTGAAGCGCCAGCGCGAGGAGCAGCTGCTGGACGTGGACCCGGAACCGGCGGAGGAGCACGCCGCGGAGCGCACCGCGCCGGCGGGCGAGGGCGTGGAGCTGTCGGACGTGACGGCGTGAACGGGTTCCCCGAGGAGCTGGGCGTGCCGGTGGTGGCCGGCGGGCAGCTCGCCGACACCCCGGTGCAGCGTGCCCTGCGCTCCAGCGAGGTGGTCTTCACCGGTCACGTGTGGGACGTGGTGCGCGAGGAGGTGGAACTGCCGGACGCCGACGGCGGCGCCTCCGCGGTGACGCGCGACGTGCAGCGGCACCCGGGTGCGGTGACGATCCTCGCGCTGGACGACGACGGGAACGTGCTGCTGCTCAAGCAGTACCGCCACCCCGTGCGTCGGGAGCTGTGGGAGCTGCCGGCGGGACTGCTGGACGTCGGCGGGGAGCCCCCGCTCCGGGCCGCGCAGCGCGAGCTGGCCGAGGAGGCCGACCTGGTGGCGGCCGACTGGGCGGTCGTCGTCGACTGGTTCAACTCCCCGGGCGGCTCCAGCGAGGCCAACCGCATCTACCTGGCGCGCGGCCTGTCGGCGGTGCCCGAGGCCGAGCGGCACGACCGCGAGGACGAGGAGCGCGACCTCGTGCCGGTGCGGGTGCCGCTGGAGGAGGCGGTGCGCGCGGTGCTCGAGGGCCGGCTGCACAACCCGGGCACCGTCATCGGCGTGCTGGCGCTGCAGGCCGCGCAGGCGGCCGGCTTCGCGACGCTGCGTCCGGCGGACGAGCCGTGGCCGGGGGACCTGCTGCGCCGGTGAGCACCTCGCGCGGCGCGGTCGGTGAGCTTCGCCGCCGCGCCGCGCCGTGCCGTTGCCCACTGCGCGCGGGTCGCTGCCCTAGTGTCGCGAGGGTGCCGCCCGTGACCCCCGCGACGCCCGCCGACGTGCGGGAACCGGCCGGGCGGCTCATCGGTGAGCTTCGGGACTACCTCGGCCACCTGCAGGTCGAGCGGGGCTTGTCGGAGAACACGCTGGGGGCCTACCGGCGCGACCTGCAGCGCTACCTGCGCTTCCTGGCGGCGCGCGGGGTGGAGGATCCGGCGGCCGTGGACGAGGCGACGGTCAGCGCCTTCGTGGTGGCGTTGCGCACCGGCGCCGACGGCGGGGCCGCCCTGACGGCGAGCTCGGCGGCCCGTGCCGCCTCGGCCGTGCGCGGCTGGCACCGCTTCCTGCACGCGGAGGGGCGCAGCGGCGCCGACCCGGCCTCGCTGGTGCGCCCCCCGGCGCCGCCGCGACGGCTGCCCGCGGCGCTGACGGTGGAGGAGGTCGCCCGGCTGCTGGACGTGGCGGGTGCCGGGGACGGTCCCGTGGCGCTGCGGGACCGGGCACTGCTGGAAGTGCTGTACGGCAGCGGGGCGCGCATCAGCGAGGCCGTCGGGCTCGACGTCGACGACGCGTCCCCGCAGGTGCTCGGTGAGAGCGGCGTGGTGCGCCTGCGCGGCAAGGGCGCCAAGGAGCGCGTGGTCCCGCTGGGCTCCTACGCCCGCCGGGCGCTGGAGCAGTACCTGGTCCGCGCCCGCCCCGAGCTCGCCGCGCACGGGCGGGGAACGGCGGCGCTCTTCCTCAACACCCGTGGTGCACGCCTGTCGCGGCAGAGCGCGTGGGCGGTGCTGCAGGCCACGGCCGGCCGGGCCGGCATCGCGCGCGCCGTCTCCCCGCACACCCTGCGGCACTCCTTCGCCACCCACCTGCTGCGCGGTGGCGCCGACGTGCGGGTGGTCCAGGAGCTGCTGGGCCACGCCTCGGTGGCCACGACGCAGGTCTACACGCTGGTGACGGCGGACTCGCTGCGGGAGGTGCACGCCGAGACCCACCCCCGTGCGCACCGGCCACCGCCCGCGGCGGACTAAGGTCGTCGCGCCAGCGCACCTGCGCGACCGCTCTGCGGGGCGCGGAGCACCGCCCGAGACGAGGAAGTGCCACGCCAGTGACCAGCGAGTTCCCGACGCCCGCCCCCTCGATCCCGCCGGTGCCCGGTGCGGCGGGTGCGCCGGCGGGGGCGCCGCTGCCCGGTGGGGTCGTGCCGGGGAGCGAGGCCCCGGTGCAGGCTCCGGCGGGCGCGCCGGCCGGATCCCCGGTCCCCGGCACTGCGCCGGCCGACGGGCGCGACGTGCAGGGCGAGATCGAACTGGGTCCGCAGGCGGGCCCGACGGGCCGGCCGACGCCGGCCTTCCCGGTGCCCGCCCCGCTGCAGCAGCACGGTCCCGCGCGGGTCATCTCGATGTGCAACCAGAAGGGCGGGGTGGGCAAGACCACCACGACGATCAACCTGGGCGCCGCCCTGGCCGAGTACGGCCGCCGGGTGCTGCTGGTGGACTTCGACCCGCAGGGCGCCTTGTCGGCGGGCCTGGGCGTGAACTCGCACGAGCTGGAGCGCACCGTCTACCAGCTGCTGATGGAGCCGGGCACCGACGTGCGCGAGGTGATCCGCGAGACGGCCGTGGAGGGGCTGGACCTGCTGCCGGCGAACATCGACCTGTCGGCGGCGGAGGTGCAGCTGGTCGGGGAGGTGGCCCGCGAGAGCGTGCTGGCGCGGGCGCTGCGCCCGGTGCTGGGCGACTACGACGTGGTGCTCATCGACTGCCAGCCCTCGCTGGGACTGCTGACGGTCAACGCCCTGACCGCCTCGCACGGGGTGCTGATCCCCCTGGAGTGCGAGTTCTTCGCGCTGCGCGGGGTGGCGCTGCTGGTGGAGACGATCGAGAAGGTCCAGGAGCGGTTGAACCCGGTCCTGGAGATCGACGGGATCCTCGCGACGATGTACGACGGCCGCACCCTGCACAGCCGCGAGGTCGTCGCGCGCGTGGTCGACGCCTTCGGCGACGACGTGTTCCACACGGTGATCGGGCGCACGGTGAAGTTCCCGGACGCGACGGTCGCCGCGGAGCCCATCACGGTGTACGCCGGCAACCACCCGGGTGCGGAGGCGTACCGGCAGCTGGCGCGCGAGCTCGTCGCCCGCGGGGACGCGGTCTGAGCGGTGCACGACCCGGCATCGGCGGCGGGGAGCCGTTGCGGGGCGCGGTGAACGGTTCTCCCGCCACCGGGGAGGGGGACGGACCGGCGGTCGGGCCGCGGGAGCGCGGTTCCGGGGGCGGGGTGGGACGGCGCTGACGGGTCGGCGGGGCGTCACCCGATGCGCTCACCGTTGAGCGGGTGCTGTGAGCAGCACGGGTGACGGCCCTGCTCCGGTCGGCGGAACGGGTGGCTCGCCGTGACCGGTGGAGGCGTCCGGTCGTGCGAGCGTCGAGGCATGCCCCCCACCGCAGCCCGGTCCCGCTCCGGCGCGCCCGCTCCGGCCCCGGACCCCGGTGCCCGGCGCGTGCCCGCCCCCACGCGCGAACGCCGCCCCGCGCTCCTGGCCCTCGGCCTGGTCCTGGTCGTCGGTGGTGCGCTCGGCAGCGCCCTGGTGGTGCACCGCAGCGGGGACCGCGTGGACGTGCTCGTCGCTCGCCACGACATCGACCCCGGCGCGCGGATCGAGGCGGAGGACCTGCGGGTGGCGCGCGTCGCCGCCGACGGCGCCGCTGTCGTTCCGGCCGAGGCGATCGGGAACTTCGTCGGGACCCACGCCACCGGCCGCATCCCCGCCGACACGCTGCTGAACCGGACCATGTTCCTGGGCGGCGGTGTCGTGCCCACCGACGCGGCCGTCGTGGGCGTGGTCCTCGGCCCGCAGCAGCGGCCCAGCGAGGCGCTGCGCCCGGGTGACGTGGTGCGCGCCTTCGTCGTCGCCGAGGACGGCGGCGCCACGATCACGGGTGATCCCGCGGGTGCGGTCCTGCTGACGGCGGCCCGTGTGGTCGCTGCGGGTGCAGACGGCGCCTCGGGCTCGGACGCGATCTCGCTGCTGGTGCCGGCGGAGCGCTCGGCGGCCGTGGTGGCCGCCGCCGCGGCCGGGCAGGTGGCCGTCGCCCGGGTGGCGGAGGGGACCCGTCCGGACGTCGACCTCGTGGCGGGCTGAGCGGTGGCGATCGTGTCCTTCCTGTCCGCGAAGGGGTCGCCGGGGGCGACCACGGCCGCGCTGCTGGTGGCGGCCCTGTGGCCTCGGGACGTCCTCGTGCTGGACGCGGACCCCGCCGGCGGGGACGTCGCCGCCCGCCTGCCCGGCGCTGCCGGCGGTGTCCTGGACGCCGAGCGGGGTCTGCTGCCGCTGCTGACGTCGGCGCGCCGGGGCCTGGGTCCGCAGCAGCTGCTCGACGGGGCCCAGCCGGCGGCCGGTGGGACGGCCGTGGTGTGCGGGCTGACGCGTCCCGAGCAGGCGGGTGCCGCCGCCGGCAGCTGGCCGGCGCTGGCCTCGGCGGCCGCGGGCCTGGGCGCGACCGGCACGGACGTCGTCGTCGACGCCGGGCGCGTGACCACCGAGCCCGTCCACCTGTCGCTGCTGCGCGCCTCGGACGTGGTGGTCCTCGTCCTGCGCGACGACGTGGCCTCCGTGCTGCACGCCCGCGAGCGGCTGGCCGCGCTGGGGACGGTGCTGCGCCGTGCCGACGGCCTCCTGCCGCGCACGGGCGTGCTCGTCGTCGGCGACCCCCGCCGCGGCGACGGCGACCAGGCCGCCGAGGTCGTGCGTGCGGCCGGTGACCGGGTGGAGGACTTCGGCCGCCTGCCGATGGACACCGCCGGGGCCCGCGTCTTCGACGGTGCGCGCACCGCCCGTCCCGAGCGCACCGCGCTGGTGCGGGCCGGGCGGGGTGTGGTGGCGGCGCTGGCGGCTGCGGCCGCCGGGTACCACCGGGAGGCCGCGTGAGCGTGCAGGCCCGGGGAGTGCCCCTGCCGCGAGCCGGCGCGCCCGGGGTGGACCACGACCTCGTGCGGCGGCTGCGCGGCCAGGTGGCCGAGCGGCTGTCCGCGCAGCGCCGCCGCGACGACGCCGCGGGGCGCGCGCCGATGTCCGGCGCCGACGAGCGCCAGTTCGCGCGTTCCCTCGTGGTCCAGGTGCTGGAGGACCACGCCCGCGGCGAGGTCGAGACCGGCCGTCCACCGCTGTCGCCGGCGGCGGAGGAGGCCGTCGCCGCGGCGATCGGTGCGGCGCTGTTCGGTGTCGGCCGCCTGCAGCCGCTGCTGGAGGACCCGGACGTCGAGAACGTCGACGTCAACGGGTTCGACCGCGTCTTCGTGAGTTACGCGGACGGCCGCGAGGAGCTGCACGAGCCGGTCGCGGAGTCCGACGAGGACCTCGTGGAACTGGTGCAGGTCCTCGCCGCGAACGTCGGCCTGACGAGCCGGCCCTTCGACGCGGCGAACCCGCAGCTGGACCTGCGGCTGCCGGACGGTTCGCGCCTGTCGGCCGTGATGGGCGTGTGCCAGCGGCCTGCGCTGAGCATCCGCCGTGCGCGTCTGGCACGGGCCAGGCTGGCGGACCTCGTGGCGGCCGGGTCGATGGACGAGGACCTGGCGGGTTTCCTGCGGGCAGCGGTGCGCGCCCGGAAGAACATCATGATCTCGGGTTCGACGAACTCCGGGAAGACGACGCTGCTGCGCGCGCTGGCGGCCGAGATCGGTCCGCACGAGCGGATCATCACCGTCGAGCGCGCGCTGGAGCTGGGGCTCGACCAGGACGCCGAGGCGCATCCGAACGCCGTCGCGTTCGAGGAGCGGCTGCCGAACTCCGAGGGAGTGGGCGGGGTCGGCATGGCCGAGCTCGTGCGCCGCTCGCTGCGCATGAACCCCGGTCGAGTCATCGTCGGGGAGGTCCTCGGCGACGAGATCGTCACGATGCTCAACGCGATGAGCCAGGGCAACGACGGATCCCTGTCGACGATCCACGCGAACTCCTCCGCGGAGGTCTTCAACCGCATCGCCACGTACGCGCTGCAGGCCCAGGAACACCTGCCGGTGGAGGCCAGCCACATGCTCATCGCGGGCGCGGTGGACTTCGTGGTGTTCCTCGACAAGCAGAACACGTACCACGCCGGCGGTGGCCTGCGACGCGTCGTTGCCAGCGTGCGGGAGGTGACCGGGGTGGACGGCAGGGTGCTGTCCTCGGAGGTCTTCCTGACGGGCCCGGACGGCGTCGCGCGCGCGCACGCCCCCGTGCAGTGCGCGGCGGACCTGGAGGCGGCCGGCTGGTCGGCGCCCGTGGTGGACCGGTGGGAGGCCTGATGGGCACGGGGGGTTCCCCGGTCCTGGCGGTGCTGCCGCCCGAGGTGCTCGCCGCGCTGGCCGCCGGGGCGGCCGGTGCCGGGGTCCTGGCGCTCGTCGTCGGTGCGGTGGGCGGGGTTCCCGGCCCCTCCGGCCGGCCGTCCCCGCGGTGGTGGGCGCCGCACGTCAGCCGCCGCGTGCTGCTCGGCGCGGGGGCCGGTGTGCTGACCCTCGTGCTCACCCGCTGGCTGGTGGCGGCGGCGGGGATCGGCCTGCTCGTGGTCTGCTGGGACCGGCTCTTCGGGGCCGGCGCGGAGGCGGACCGGGGCGTCGCGCGGCTGGAGGCGCTGGCGACGTGGACGGAGTCGTTGCGCGACACCATCGCCGGTGCGATCGGACTGGAACAGGCCATCCCTGCCACGGCGGGCACGTCCGCGCCGGTGCTGCGTCCCTCCCTGAACCTGCTGGTGGACCGGCTGCGCGTCCGCGAGCCGCTCGCGGAGGCTCTGGTGCGCTTCGCCGGCGACGTCGACGACCCCAGCGCCGACGTGGTGTGCGCGGCCCTGGTGCTCAACGCGCGCTTGCGCGGCCCGGGACTGCGCGACGTGCTGACCGCCCTGGCGGCCTCCACGCGCGAGGAGCTGGACGTGCGGCGGCGCATCGAGGCCGGCCGGCGGAGCATCCGCCGCAGCGTGCAGATCGTGCTGCTCATCGTGCTGGGCGTCATGGGTTCGCTGGCGGTGTTCAACCGCCCGTACGTGGCCCCGTACTCCACGGTGACCGGGCAGTTCGCGCTGCTCGTCGTGGGAGCGGTCCTGCTGGTCAGCCTGCTGTGGCTGCGCCGGCTGGCCCACGTCGAGACCCACGAGAGGTTCCTCGTGGCACCGGGGACGGCGAGGGCGGTGGCGCGGTGACGCTCGCGCTGCTCACGGGGGCCGCCTGCGGCGCCGGGCTGCTGCTGGTGCTCGCGGTGCTGCTGCGCCCGCACCCGTCGCTGGCCGTCCAGGTCGCCCGCCACGACGGCCTGCGCCGTTCCGCGCGCCGGCGGCTGCTCAGCGCGGCCGAGGCGGCGGCGTCGGCCGCACCGGACCGCGGGCTGCTGGGGTCGTCCAGCGCGGTCGGCCGTCTCGTGCGCGCGCTCGGCGACCGGCTCGAGGTGCTCAGCGCCGAGCGGGGCTGGCGGCTGCGCCGCACCCGCGCCGACCTGGCCGTCCTGGGGCGCGGCACCGGGGAGTTCCTGGCCGCGAAGGTGATCGCAGGCCTGCTCCTGCTGCTGCTGGCGCCGGTGTGCTGGGCCGTCCTGCGGGTGTCCGGGGTTCCGCTGCCGTCGGGGGTTCCGCTGTCGCTGGCGCTCGTGCTCGGCGGCCTGGGCTTCACGGTCCCCGATCTGGCGCTGCGCTCGGACGCGGAGAGGCGTCGCCGCGACTTCCGCCGCGTCGTCGGCGTGTTCTGCGACCTGGTGGCGATGAACCTCGCCGGTGGTCGTGGTCTGCCGGAGGCGCTGCTGAGTTCCGCCTCGGTCAGCGACTACTGGGCGCTGGTGCGCATCCGCCAGGCGCTGGCGAACGCGCGGCTGCTGGGGGAGAACCCGTGGGACGCCCTCGGTGGCCTCGGCGAGGAGCTGGCGGTGGCCGAGCTCACCGACCTCGCGGGAGCCCTGGTGCTGGCCGCCGACGACGGTGCGAAGATCCGCGCCTCGCTCGCGGCTCGCGCGGCGACGGTGCGCCGGCGCGACATGGCGGACGTGGAGGGCGAGGCGGGCGAGAAGTCCCAGTCGATGCTCGTCGCCCAGTTGCTGCTCTGCACGGCGTTCATGGTGTTCCTCGCCTTCCCCGCCGTGTCGAACCTGCTCGGCAGTTCCTGACGGACCCACGCGTCCGCCCGGCCGGGTACCCCCGACCACCGAAGACCTCTGACAAGGAGAAAACTGTGTTCCTCGACGCCTCGTCCCTCGTTCGGCTGCCTGCCCTGGTCCGCGCACGCGCACGCGCCCGGCGCGCCGCCGCGTCCGGCCGTGACGCCGGGGCCTCGGCCCTGGAGTGGGCGATCATCGCCGCGGTCGTCGTCGTGGCCGCTTCCGTCATCGGCGGCGTGGTCTTCAACATCGTGCAGCAGAAGGGGGCCGACCTGGCGGAGTGCGCGAACGTCGCCGTGGGTTCTGCGTGCGCCGGTGGGGGCGCCGCTGTCGGCGCCGACCGGTGAAACGCCGCGACGAGGGGTCCGCCGCGCTGGAGGTGGCGTTCATCGCGCCGGTGTTCCTCCTGCTGGTGTTCTTCGCCGTCCAGGTGGGGTTGTGGGCCTACGGGCGCTCTGTGGCGCTGGAGGCGGCCCGAGAGGGCGTCGCCCAGTTGCGCGTCCTGCCCGACCAGCAGTCCGCCCACGCGGCCCAGGCCGAGGTCGAGGAGCACGTGCGCCGGTTCGCCGGGACCCTCGGGCGCGAGTCGCTGCTCCACCCGCAGGTCCGCACCTCGTGGCAGCCGGAGGCCCGCCGGGTGGGTGTGGAGGTCTCCGGCCGGGTGATCAGCCTGGTGCCCGGCCTGGACCTGACCACGACGCAGCGGGCTGTCGGCACGGTGGAACGCTTCGAGGGGGTGCGGTGAGGGGCCGTCCGAGGCGGGACGACTCCGGCAGCGTGGCGCTGGAGTTCACGCTCGTGGCGCCGGTGCTCCTGCTGCTCGTGGCGCTGCTGCTGGCGTACGCACGCGTCGCCCAGGTGTCGGCGACGCTCGACGCGGGCGTGCGCGACGCGGCCCGCACGGCCACGCAGTCCCGTTCCGCCGACGATGCCCGACGGCGCTCCGGGGAGGTGGTCCGGACCGCCGTCGGGCCCGGGGACTGCGCGGACTCGGTGGTCGTGGACCCCGTCGAGCGCTTCGTCCCCGGCGTCGCGGTGACCGTCAGCGCCCGCTGCACGTACTCGCTCGCCGACCTGGGACTGCCGGGGTTCCCCGGCAGCGTCACCGTCCGCTCCACCTTCTCCAGCCCCCTCGACCCGAACCGGGAGGTGTCGTGACCGCCCTCCCGGCGTCTGCGCCGCTCCGCCGCGACGACGGCTCCATCGCCCCGGCCGTGCCGGTGCTGGCCCTGGTCCTGCTGCTGCTGGCCGGGCTCGTCGTCGACGCCTCCCGGCAGCTGACCGCCCGTTCCCGGGCCATCGCCTACGCCGAGGAGGCGGCGCGCGCCGGTGCGGCCGCCATCGAGCTCGACGCGCCCGACCTGCGGCTCCTGCCGGAGCAGCAGGTCGCCGACCGGGTCAACGCCTACTGCCGCTCCGCCGCGCGCTCGGGCGGCCCGGTGGTCGCGGACGGGGAGTGCTTCCGCGGAACCACCGCCCAGGGGGACCCGCGGGGCAGGCGCATCGTCGTCGAGGCCCACGTGGACGTCGTCGTCCCCGCGACGCTGCTGGGCATCGTCGGTATCCGTGAACTGCGCGCCGGCGGCGACGGCCGCGCCCGCCCCTTCGAGGGCACCGACGAGGAGGACGCTGAGTGAGCCACGCACGAGGAAGGGCAGCGGCCGCGCTGCTGCCGGCCGCTGCCCTGGGGGTCTCGCTGGCCGCCTGCACCGGCCCCGCGTCCACGGTGGCGCCGCCCAGCGCGGCCCCCGGAGCGCGCACTCCCGCCGTCCCCGCCCCGGAGGGTGACCCGTTCCCCCCGCAGGCCCGCGGCACGGACCCACCTGAGGACCCCCGGGGCGCCGATCCCGCCGTCGTGGCGTTGCGCGAGTACCTGCTCCAGCAGGCCATCGCCGTCAACGCCCGGCAGAGCGACCCCGCCGCGCTGCCGGCCTTCACGGCCACCCTCACAGCGTCGGCGCGCACGTGGGCACTGCCGCTGCTGGAGGCGAACCTCGGCGACGAGATGCCCGGCCCCTACCCGGTCGGGGTGCTCGGCAGCACCCGCACCGCCGGGGACCGCGTCGAGCTGCTGCTGTGCCTCCAGGACCGGGGCTGGCAGGTGGACCGGGCCACCGGCCTGCCGCTGAACGCGGCGCGCTACGGGCGGGCCACGGCCGTGGTGGTGCGCGCCGGTGAGCGCTGGCTCGTGGACGACGTGGCCGCCACGGGTGAGACGTGCGCGGCGGACCAGGTGCGGGAGGAACGGTTCTGATGGTCCTCACCCACCGGGCGCGCCGGCGACGGGCCGCCCTCGAGGTGGCCGCGTCGGCGCTCCTCGTCCTGCCGCTCCTCGTCCTGCCCCTGCCCGCCGACGCCGCCGACGCCGCGGAGGCCGGTGCGGCCCGGTTGCTGGCCGCGCCCGCCCCGGGCAGCGTGGAGGGCACCGCCGGGTCCTGCCTGACGCGGGCCACGTCGTCGGGCACGTACTCCGTGCGATGCGCCGGCAGCGCGCGGCGGGCCACCGGTTTCCTCGACCTGCTGCGGGGCGCGCCGCCGCCCACCTGCTGGCTGCAGGACCCCGGCGCCCCGGACGCCTCCGCCCCCACCCGGCCGGCCACCGCGCCCGGTGCCGACCCCGCGGTGCGCCTGCTCGCCGTGCCGGTGCCGGAGCCGACCACGCCCACCGCGCAACCCACCGCGCAACCCACCGCGCAACCCACCGCCCAGCCCACCGCCGCGCCCACGGCCCCCACCACCGCACCCGCGCCCGCGCCGTCCCCCGAACCGGCTCCGCCGCAGGAGTTCCAGCAGGTGACCCTCGTGCCGGCGCCGAACCCTCGCACCGGGGTCCCCTCGTGGAACCTGCGGTTCTCGCCGTCCACCGTCGTCACCTCCCCGGACGACCCCGCGCGCTGCCCCTTCTGGGACGAGCTCACGCCCGGTCAGCAGGCGTACGTGGAACTCGCCCAGGAACGGCACGGGCGGATCCAGACCCGGGGCGTGGTGACCTCCCCGTCCACCACGCCGCGCGTCGGGCAGACCGTCGCGTTCTCCCGCGGGGCCCCGCAGGACCCGCGGCCCCTCGGGGCCGGGCGCGTGCGGATGCGCGCCGTCGTGCAGGAGCTCGAGGTGGACCCCGGCGAACCCGGCAGCCGGCCCGTGCGCTGCGAGGGCGCGGGCGACCGGATCGCAGCCGGAGCCCGCGTGCGCAGCGGCCCCCGCACCTGTTCGCACGCCTACCGGCACACCTCCGCGGGCAGCGGCTTCGGCGCTGCCCCGGACAACTTCACCGTGCACGCCACCGAGACCTGGCGCATCGAGGTGAGCGAGGACGCCGGCGCCACCTGGCGCCCCTTCCACGTCGTCGAGCTGCCGACGGAGACGGGTCTGCGCGTCACCGAGGTGCAGACCCTCGTGGTGCCGCTGGCCCCCTGACCGGCCACCCCGCCCCGCGGGAGTGCCGGCGGGTCACCGTCCGAGAACGCCCGGAACACCCAGAACACGAGGAACCATGGCCACCTCCACCCTCCCGGGTCCCCGCCCCGCCCCGGCGCGACTGCCGCGGCGCGCGCTGTCGGCGAGAGCGCGGCGCCTGGAGCTGCTGCGCGCCGCGGCGGCGGCCGCCGTCCTGCTCGCCGTGCTCGTCGGCGTGCCCGCGGCCCTCGTGGCGCTGGTGGGGAACCCGCTCCCGGCCACCGGCCCGGCGCGGTCGTGGCTCGACGCCGAGCTGACGGCGTCCGCCGTCGTGGACGTCCTCGCGGTCGTCCTGTGGCTGGCGTGGGCTCACTTCGCCCTGTGCGTGCTCGCGGAGCTCACCGCGTGGGCGCGCGGCGGCGGCGGACGCCCACGCCTCGGCGGCGCGAACCGCCTGCTCGCCCAGCGGCTCGTGGCCACGGCGCTCCTGCTCACGGCGGGCGCCGCCTGGGTGCCGCCGGCGTCCGCCGCCACCGCTCCCGGGACCGTCGCGCTCACGCCCGCCACCGGGGGCGCGACCGGCACGGGTTCCACGGCAGGTCCCACGGCGGTTCCGACGGCGACGGGCGAGGCGGGAGCGGCCCGCGCCGCCGACCCCGTCGCCGACCCCGTCGCCGGGACCGCGCCCGGGCTCGCCGCGGGGTGGGTGCCGACCCCGCACCCCGCGGCCGCCGAGCCGACCACCGTCGCGGCTGCGGGCGCCCCGCTCACCCACGTCGTGCAGCCGCCCGAGGGGCGCCACCACGACTGCCTGTGGGACATCGCCGAGCGGACCCTGGGCGACCCGCTGCGCTACCGCGAGATCTTCGAGCTGAACGCCGACCGGCTCCAGCCCGACGGCGCGCGCCTCGTCGACGCCGACCTCGTCAGACCCGGCTGGGTGCTGCTCCTGCCGGCGGACGCGGTCGGCGCGGTGCCCGCCCCGCGGACCGCCCACCCGGCCGGCGACCCCGCTGGGGGCGTCGTCGCCGGCCCGGCCGCCGACCCGGCGTGGACCCCCGCGACGGGTGCCGACGGCGCCGCTCCCGGGCACCGGTGACCTCCTGCCGCCCCGAGGACCCCTGGACCGCGGCGTCCCCGCGCTGCGCGGCCGGGCCCGCGCGCCCGAGTCGGTACCGTGGGGCCGTGCCGGCCAGCGTCCCCGAGAACGTCCCCGGGCCCGTGGTCCCCGGCGCGCCCGAGCGCGGTGCCCACGGTGGTGGCTTCGAGGTCCGCCTGGACAACTTCTCCGGTCCCTTCGACCTGCTGCTGGGGCTCATCACCAAGCACCGGCTCGACGTCACCGAGGTCTCGCTGGCGAGGGTGACCGACGACTTCATCGCGCACCTGCGCGCGGCCTCGGCGGGCGGGGGCGACTGGGACCTGGACGAGGCCAGCGAGTTCCTCGTCGTGGCCGCGACCCTGCTGGACCTCAAGGCCGCCCGGTTGCTGCCGGCCGCCGACGTGGAGGACCCCGAGGACCTGGCGCTGCTGGAGGCCCGGGACCTTCTGTTCGCCCGGCTGCTGCAGTACCGCGCCTACAAGCAGGTCGCCGCCGTGCTGGCCGAGCGGTTCGCACTGGCCTCGCGCCGGGTGCCGCGGGCGGTGGCGGTGGAACCCCACTTCGAGCGGCTGCTGCCCGAGCTGGTGCTGACCGTCAGCCCCGAGCAGTTCGCGGCGGTCGCCGCGCGCGCCCTCACGCCCAGGCCGGTGCCCGTGGTGGGCCTGGACCACCTGCACGCCAGCGCGGTCAGCGTGCGCGAGCAGGCCGCCCTCGTGGTGGAGCGCCTGCGCCGCAGCGGGAGCATGACGTTCGCCGAGATCGCCGCCGACGCCGGGGAGGGGGACCTGGGCACCCTCGTGGTGGTCGCCCGGTTCCTCGCCGTCCTGGAGCTGTTCCGGGAGCGGCGGGTGCGCCTGGAGCAGCCGGAGGCGCTGGGCACGCTCACGGTGCGCTGGGACGCGGACGCCTCCGACGGCGCCGCGGCCGCGACGCCGGTGCCCGCGGGCGTCGACGAGTTCGAGGGCGCGGACGCCGCGCCGGGGGGAGAGCGGTGAGCGAGCACACGGACGAGCACACGGACGAGGGGCGCCGGGTCCGCGCCGCGGTCGAGGCGGTGCTCATGGTCGCCGACGAGCCCGTCACGGCCGCGGCCCTGGCCCGCGCCACCGGCGAGTCGACCGACGAGGTCGACCTGCTGCTGCGCGAGCTCGCCGGGGAGTACGAGGAGGCCGGCCGCGGGTTCGAGCTGCGCGAGGGCGGCGGCGGGTGGCGCGTGTACTCGCGCGCCGAGCACGCCGACGTCGTGGAGGCATTCCTGCTGGACGGGCAGACCGCCAAGCTGACCCAGGCCGCGCTGGAGACCCTCGCGATCGTCGCGTACCGCCAGCCCGTCAGCCGGGCGCGCGTCTCCGCCGTGCGCGGGGTGTCCGTCGACGGCGTCATGCGCACCCTGCTGACCCGCGGACTGGTCACCGAGGCGGGGGTGGAGGCCACCAGCGGTGCCACCCTCTACCGCACGACGGACGAGTTCCTGCAGCGGATGGGGCTGGAACGGCTGGAGGACCTGCCGCCGCTGGCGCCGTTCCTGCCCGAGGACGTCGACCCGGAGGACCTGGAGCCGCGCGAGGTCCTCGCCGCCGAGCCGGGCGCGCCGGTCGGCTCGGTCGGCTCGGCCGGCTCGGCCGGCTCGGCCGGCTCGGCCGGCTCGGTCGGCTCGGCCGGCTCGGTCGGCTCGGTCGGCTCGGTCGGCGAGCCTGCCGTCGTGGGGGATGATGGTGCCGTGCGCGCGAGCGCCGCCGACGAGGCGGTGCCGGCGGCCGCAGCGGCGGCCCCCGCGGCGCCCGACGACCAGCAGGAGGAACCACGATGAGCCCCACCGCGCCCCGAGGGGGCGGCAACCGCCGCCAGGGCGGCACAGGCGGCCGTCCCGCCCAGGGCCGCGGCGGCCGTCCCGGCTCGGGCGGTGCCGGAACGGGCGGCAGGAGCGGAGCCGGCGGGAAGTCCGGCGGCAAGTTCGGCAAGCGCCCCGGCGACCAGCCCGGCAAGCGCTCGGCCGGCCGCGGCGCCGCCCGCCGCATGACCGACGACATCAAGCCGGCGCCCACGCCGCCGCGCCGCGGTCCCGGGCCCGTCGCGCCGGGCCGGGGCGGCGACGTGCACGACCCCGAGGGCGTGCGCCTGCAGAAGTTCCTCGCCCAGGCCGGTGCCGGGTCGCGCCGCGCCTGCGAGGAGATGATCACCGCCGGTCGCGTCACCGTCGACGACCAGGTCGTCACCGAGCTGGGTGTGCGCATCGACCCCGCCCGCCAGGTCGTGCACGTCGACGGCCTGCGCTTCTCCGTGGACGACCAGCTCGTCTACATCGCGGTGAACAAGCCCAAGGGCGTGGTCTCCACGATGTTCGACGAGCAGGACCGGCTGAACCTGGCCGACATGGTCGGCCCGCGCGAGGAGCGCCTCTTCCACGTGGGCCGCCTGGACCTGGACACCGAGGGCCTGATCCTGCTGACCAACGACGGGGCGCTCGCGCACCGCCTGCAGCACCCCTCCTTCGGCGTGCAGAAGACGTACCTCGCCGAGGTGCGCGGGCCCGTCAAGCGAGACCTGGGCAAGAACCTGCGCGCCGGCGTGGAGCTCGAGGACGGTCCCGTGACGGTGGACTCCTTCCGCCTGGTGGACTCCAAGCCCGGCTACGCGCTGGTCGAGGTGGTCCTGCACGAGGGGCGCAAGCACGTCGTGCGCCGCCTGCTGGACGCCGAGGGGTACCCGGTGCTCAAGCTCGTGCGCACCCAGATGGGCCCGCTGGTCCTCGGCGACCTCAAACCCGGCAAGAACCGGCGCCTGACCCGCGGCGAGGTCCAGCAGCTCATGGCCGCAGTGGGGCTGTGACGGGCGGGCCGGGTGACCTCGGTACCGTGAGCGCCGTGTCGGTGCGGGCGGTGCGGGGTGCGGTGCAGGTGGACGTCGACGAGCGCGAGGTCGTGCTGGCCGCGACGCGTGAGCTCGTCTCGGAGGTGGTCCGCCTGAACGAGCTGTCCCTGGACGACTTCATCAGCGTCCTGTTCACCTGCACCTCGGACCTCACCAGCGAGTTCCCCGCCGTGGCCGCGCGCGAGCTCGGCATGGGCGACGTGCCGCTGATGTGCGCGCGGGAGCTGGAGATCCACGGTTCGATGCCGCGCGTGATCCGCCTCATGGCGCACGTGGAGACCCCCCGTCCGCGCGCGGAGGTTCGCCACGTCTACCTGCGCGGTGCCCAGGCCCTGCGCCGCGACATCGCCCAGTAGGTCGCGGTGACCCTCGACGCGGCCGCACCGGCCCGCACGGGCGGGACGGTGCGCGTGGTCGGCACGGGCCTGCTCGGCGCCTCCGCCGGGCTGGCGCTGTCCCTGCGCGGCGTGGACGTCGTGCTCAGCGACGTCTCGCCCACCGCCGTCGCGCTGGCCCGCGACCTGGGCGCGGGCCGGCTGCCCGCGCCGGACGACGAGCCCCGCCTGGTGCTCGTGGCGGCGCCGCCCGACGTGGTCGCCGACGTGGTCGCCGCCGAGCTGGCCGCGCACCCGGGCGCCGTGGTGACCGACGTCGCCAGCGTCAAGGGCGGCCCCCTGGCTGCGCTGCGCGCCGCCGGCGCCGACCTGAGCCGCTACGTCGGCGGGCACCCGATGGCCGGCCGCGAGCGCGGCGGTGCGGTGTCGGCGCGCGCGGACCTGTTCGCGGGCCGGCCGTGGGTGATCGCCGCCACCGCCGCGGCCGACCGGCGGGCCGTGGCGCTCGTGCACGACCTGGCCGTGGACTGCGGCGGGGTGCCGGTGGCAATGCCCGCCGCCGAGCACGACGAGGCCGTGGCGCTGGTCTCGCACGCCCCCCAGGTCGCCGCCAGCCTGGTGGCGGCGCGGCTGCGCGAGGCGCCCGAGCCGGCCGTGCAGCTGGCGGGGCAGGGACTGCGCGACGTCACCCGCATCGCCGGCAGCGACCCGGCGCTGTGGGCGCAGATCCTGGCCGCCAACGCCGGCCCCGTCGCCGACGTGCTGGAGGCGCTGCGCGACGACCTCGACGCGGTGATCGCCGCGTTGCGCGCCCTGCAGGCCGACCCCGCCGCCCCGGGGGCGCGCGGCGCGCTGGCCCGGGTGGTCGCCGCCGGCGGGGCGGGGCGCGACCGCATCCCCGGCAAGCACGGCGGGGCGCCGGCGCTGTACGCGACCGTCGTCGTGGTGGTGCCGGACAGGCCCGGCGAGCTCGCCCGGCTCCTGGCCGACGTGGGTGCCGCCGGGGTGAACCTGGAGGACCTGCGCCTGGAGCACTCCCCGGGGCAGGCGGTGGCGCTGGCGTCGGTGGACGTGCTGCCCGCGGCCGCGCAGGCCCTGGCCGAGGCGCTGCGCTCGCGCGGCTGGACCGTGCCGGCGTCCTGAGGCTGCCGCGCGGGGGCCGGAGCGCGCGGGGAGGCCCACGGGTCGGTGCGCACGGGTCGGTGAGCGCGGGTCGGTGCGCGGGCGGGCGGTCGACTAACCTCGTCCGGTGCCCACTGAGTCCCGCGGTCCCGTCGTGCCCGCCGACACGTCCTCCGCCGCGACCGTCCCCGGTGCCGCCGAGCTGCCGCCGGGTGTCGTCGTCGCCGTCGACGGCCCCTCCGGGTCCGGCAAGTCCAGCGTGAGCCGTGCCGCGGCCCGCGCCCTGGGCGTGGCCTTCCTGGACACCGGTGCGATGTACCGCGCCGTCACGTGGTCGGCGCTGCGCGCCGGCGTGGACCTGGCCGACCCGGTCGCCGTGGCGGCCCACGTGCGCAGCGCGGCGCTGTCGGTGGGCACGGACCCGCAGGGCCCCACGATCGCCGTGGTGGGCGCCGACGGCACCGAGACCGACGTGACGCGCCAGGTGCGCGAGGCCGAGGTGACCGCCGCGGTCAGCGCCGTCGCGGCCGTGCCCGCCGTGCGCTCGGACCTGGTGCTGCGCCAGCGCGCCCTCATCGAGGCCGCCTGCGCCGCGCCGGCCCCCGGCGCCCGCCCCGGGGTCGTCGCCGAGGGCCGTGACATCACGACCGTGGTGGCTCCCGAAGCGCACGTCCGGGTGCTGCTGACCGCCGACGAGCAGGTGCGCCTGGCCCGGCGGGCGCAGCAGGACCTCGGCGCCGCCGACGCCGCGTCGGTGGAGGCCGTGCGCCGCTCGGTGTCCGAGCGCGACCGCGTCGACGCGCGTACCACCGCCTTCAGCACCGCCGCCGACGGCGTGGTCACCCTGGACTCCACCCACCTGGACTTCGAGGGCACGGTGGCGGCGCTGCTGGAGCTGGTGCGCGCCGGTGCGGGGGAGCGGGCGTGAGCGCCGCCTCCCCGGCCGGCGCCGTCGCGGTCCCGCGCGCGGGGAAGCCGCAGGCCTGGACGAAGGGCATCGGCCGCTTCCTGGCGCACGTGGTGTGGAACGCCACCGTCCACGGCGCCGAGAACGTCCCGGCCACCGGGCCGGTGCTGCTGGCCTCCAACCACGCCTCCCTCACCGACGGCCCCCTCCTGTACGGGGTGGCGCCGCGCGACGTGGCGTTCCTCGTCAAGAAGGAGATGTTCAGCGGCGTCGTCGGCTGGGCGCTGCTGCGCGCCGGTCAGATCCCCATCGACCGCAGCCACGGCGACCGGGACGCGCTGCAGACGGTACTGCGGGTGCTGGCCGAGGGCGGTGCCGCCGGGGTGTTCCCGGAGGGCACGCGGGGCCGCGGGGACGCGGCGTCGGTGCGCTCGGGCATCGCCTGGATCGCCCTGCAGTCCGGTGCCCCCGTGGTGCCGGTGGCGTGCCTCGGTGCGCACCGCCCCGGCGAGCGCAACCGCACCGCCCCGCCGCCGCGGCGCGAGCTGCACTACTGCTTCGGTGAGCCGTTCACCGTGGTGAAGGAACCCGGCGTGCCGGGTCGCGCCGCGCTGGCGGCGGCCGTGGAGCAGGTCCGCGACAAGCTGTCGGCGCACGTGCTGGAGAGCATGCGCCGCACCGGAACCCCCCTGCCCGAAGACCTGGACGCCGCCGACGAGCTGGGGCTCGGCGACATGGCGTCCGACGACGTACCCGGAGGCCCCCGGTGAGCACCCCTGAAACCCCTGACGAGCACGAGGACCAGCACGGCGCGAGCGGTGGCGACGCCGACGCCGGCGTCGAGAACGCCCTGCGCGTCGGGCTGGAGGACTACGACCTCTCCCCGGAGGACGTGGCGCTGCTGGAGTCCGGCGGGCCCGGCGGCCCGGAGGACGCCCCCTCCGGCCCGCTGCCGGTGCTGGCCGTCGTCGGCCGCCCCAACGTGGGCAAGTCCACCCTGGTCAACCGCATCATCGGCCGCCGCGAGGCGGTCGTGGAGGACGTGCCGGGCGTGACCCGCGACCGGGTGTCCTACCCGGCGAACTGGGCCGGCCGCGACTTCACCCTCGTCGACACCGGCGGCTGGGAGGCCAAGGCCGAGGGCCTGAACCTCGCCGTCGCCGAGCAGGCCGAGATCGCGATCGACCTGGCCGACGCCGTCGTGTTCGTCGTGGACGCCACCGTGGGGGCCACGGCCTCGGACGAGCGGGTCGTGCGGCTGCTGCGCCGCTCCGGCAAGCCCGTGGTGCTGGTGGCCAACAAGGTGGACGGCCCGCGCCAGGAGGCCGACGCCACCGAGCTGTGGCGCCTGGGCCTGGGGGAGCCGTACCCAGTCTCGGCGCTGCACGGGCGCGGCACGGGCGACGCGCTGGACGCCGCCGTGCGCCTGCTGCCGGAGGTCTCCGCCGTCGGCGGCGGGATCACGCCCGCCGGCGGGCCGCGCCGCGTGGCGCTGCTGGGCCGGCCGAACGTCGGCAAGTCGAGCATGCTCAACAAGCTCGCCGGCTCCGAGCGGGTCGTCGTGCACCCCACGGCGGGCACGACGCGCGACCCGGTGGACGAGCTGATCGAGCTGGGCGGGCGCACGTGGCGATTCGTGGACACCGCGGGCATCCGCCGCCGCGTCCACCTGACCCGCGGTGCGGACTTCTACGCCTCCCTGCGCACCCAGGCGGCGCTGGAGAAGGCCGAGGTGGCCGTCGTGCTGCTGGACGCCAGCGAGCCGCTGACGGAGCAGGACATCCGCATCGTCTCCACCGTCGTGGAGACGGGCCGGGCGCTGGTGCTCGCGTACAACAAGTGGGACCTGACCGACGAGGAGCGCCGCCACTACCTCGAGCGGGAGATCGACAAGGAGCTCGTGCAGATGCCGTGGGCGCTGCGCGTCAACGTCTCCGCGCAGACCGGCAGGCACCTGGAGAAGCTCGTGCCGGCCCTGGACACCGCTCTGCAGTCCTGGGACACCCGCGTGCCCACGGGGCGCCTGAACAGCTTCCTGGGCCAGGTCGTGGCCGCTCAGCCGCACCCGGTGCGCGGCGGCAAGCAGCCGCGCATCCTGTTCGGCACCCAGGCCTCCACGCGCCCGCCGCGCTTCGTGGTGTTCGCGAGCGGCTTCCTGGAGGCGGGGTACCGCCGGTTCCTGGAGCGCCGCCTGCGCGAGGAGTTCGGCTTCGCCGGCACCCCGATCGAGCTGAGCGTGCGGGTGCGGGAGAAGCGCCGGAAGTGATGTAGGGTTTACCCCGGTTCGCCACCCGGAAACGGGGAGCGGGCCATCGGGCTGTGGCGCAGCTTGGTAGCGCACTTGACTGGGGGTCAAGGGGTCGCAGGTTCAAATCCTGTCAGCCCGACCGGCGTTCGCGCAGGTCATCGACGGAGGGGCTGGTCCCGTGAGGGACCAGCCCCTCCGTCGTTCCCCGCACTCCCGCCCGCCCGGGTGGTGTCCGTCGCCGCAGTGCCTACCCTGGGAGGGCCAGGAGCACGACGACGAGCCCCGGGACGCACCGTGACCACGACCCCGCGATCGGCACCACCCACCGACGGCCGCGCGCGCGGCGCCGCCCTGGCCTCCGTGGTCCTGGCCGTGGCGGGTGCCCTGGTCGCGTTCGTGCCGCGGCTGCACGTGCTCGCCCTGGTCCTGGCGGTGCTGGGCCTCCTCGTCGCCGCCGCTGCCCTGCGGCGCGCGCGCACCTCCCGGGCGGCCCGTGCGGGGCTGGTGCTGTCCGCGGGCGCCGTCGCCGCGGTGGTGGCCGTCACGGTCGAGGCACGCGGGGACGTGGTCCAGCAGGCGCAGGAGCCCCCCGGGGGGACGGCGGGGCCGGTCGCCGGGGGAGCGGCGGGCACGCGCCCCTCCGGGTCCCCCGAGGGCGTCGAGGTGCTCTCCTGCGGCGAGGCGGGCGCGTCCGGGACGGCCACCGCGACCGTGTCGGTCACCGGCACCGCGGAACGCACGCGCAGCCTGTCGGTCGCGGTGGAGTGGGTGGACGCCGCCGACGCCACCCTCGGGGAGGGGCGCACCGACGTGGCGGGCCTCGCCCCGGGGCAGACCGTCACGGTCGCGGTGCGGGGCAGCGGGGTCACCGGGGCGGTGGCCTGCCGGGTCCTCGAGGTGACGCAGGACGTGAGCGCCGCCGGTTGAGCACCGCGGGAGCGGCGGGTCGCTCCGCCGGGTCGGAGCACGAGGAGGTTGACAGCGTGCCTGCGCAACGGGCACGGTGTGGCCCACGACCATCCAGAGCGGCCGAGAGACCTGGCTCGACGACGCCGCAGCAACCCCCCTCCCGCAGGGCGTGGGTGCTTCCGCCAGGACCGATGGAGGGCACGGCATGACTCAGGACCGCACCACCGAACTGCACTCCCGCCGGCACATCGACCTGTGCCGGCGCGGTTCCGCGGCCTGTCGCTGACCGCTGCGGAACCCGGCCGGACCGCGGGGGGGGGCGGGGGGGCGGCGGCGGGGGCCCCCCCCCCCCCGGGCCCGGCCCGCCGCGCGCCCCCCCGCCGCCCGGCCGCGGGGCCCCCCCCCCCCCCCCCCCCCCCCCCCGCCCGCCGGTGCCCCGGCCGACGGCCTCCACGAGGCCGCTCCGGCGGGAGCACCCCCACCCGCCCGGCCGCTGCACGGCGGCCGGAAGCCCCACGTCACGCCCTGGAGAGAGAACGCATGTCGACCCCCACGTCCACCGCGGTGCCCGCCGACACCACCGACGAGAAGTTCGCCGGTTACGCCCACCCGGAGAAGCTGGTGAGCACCGCCTGGCTCGCCGAGAACCTGGGCCGGGAGGGCCTGGTCGTCGTCGAGAGCGACGAGGACGTCCTGCTGTACGAGACCGGTCACGTTCCCGGCGCGGTGAAGGTGGACTGGCACACCGAGCTCAACGACCCGGTGACCCGCGACTACCTGGACGGCGCGGCGTTCGCGGAACTGCTCTCCGCCAAGGGGATCAGCCGCGACGACACCATCGTGCTGTACGGCGACAAGAGCAACTGGTGGGCCGCGTACGCGCTGTGGGTGTTCACCCTGTTCGGCCACGAGGACGTGCGGCTGCTGGACGGCGGTCGCGCCAAGTGGGCCGCCGAGGGACGTGAGCTGACCACCGAGGTGCCGCAGCGCCAGCGCACCGAGTACCCCGTGGTGGAGCGCGACGACAGTCGCGTGCGGGCGTTCGCGCCCGACGTGCGCGAGCACCGTGGCGGCCTCGTGGACGTGCGCTCGGCGCCGGAGTACACGGGCGAGCGCACCCACATGCCCGACTACCCGCAGGAGGGCACGCTGCGCGGCGGTCACATCGCCGGCGCGGCGAGCGTTCCGTGGGCGAAGGCGGCCGCCGAGGACGGCACCTTCAAGGACCGCGCGGCGCTGGAGGAGATCTACTTCGCCGGTGCGGGCCTGACCCCCACCACGCAGACCATCACCTACTGCCGCATCGGTGAGCGGTCCAGCCACACGTGGTTCGTGCTGACGCACCTGCTGGGGCTGGAGGACGTCCGCAACTACGACGGCAGTTGGACGGAGTGGGGCAACGCGGTGCGCGCGCCCATCGTCGTGGGTCCCGAGCCCGGCGAGCGCTGAGCCCTCCGGGAACCCCGCGACGGCCCCTGCGGGTCCCGCGGCCTCGTGCCGCCGGACCCCGCAGGGGCCGTCCTCCCGCGTCCGGGGCGGCTCGGGAACGCTCAGGGCCCGGTGGGTCCCAGCGCCGTGACGACCTCGCCGACGACGACGACGGCCGGTGCCCGCACGCCGGCCTCGCGGGCCACCCGGGCGATGTCGGCCAGCGGTGCGGTGGTGGTGCGCTGGTGGGGGCTCCAGCCGTCCTGCACGACGGCGACCGGGGTCGCCGGGTCGCGGCCGGCGGCCAGCAGGTCGGCGGCGAGCCGGTCCAGCGCCGCGACGCCCATGAGGACCACGAGGGTCCCGGCGAGGCGGGCGAGCGCGCCCAGGTCGTCGCCGTCGAGGTCCTCGTGGCCGGACAGGACCGTGACGCAGCGCGCAGCCCCGCGGTGCGTCACGGGGATCCCCGCCGCGGCGGGCACCGCGAAGGCGCTGGTGACGCCTGGCACCACCTCGACGTCGACGCCGGCGGCGCGGCAGGCCAGCACCTCCTCGCCGCCGCGGCCCAGCACGTAGGGGTCGCCGCCCTTCAGGCGCACGACGGTGCGCCCGGCCAGGGCGGCGTCCACCAGGACCCGGTTGATCTCCTCCTGCGGCACCGGGTGGTTCCCGGAGGTCTTGCCCACGTCGACGACCTCGACGTCCGGGTCGAGCTCGGCGAGGACGGCGGTGGGGGCGAGGCGGTCCACCACCACCACGTCGGCCTCCGCCAGGCGGCGCCGTCCCCGCAGGGTGAGCAGCTCCGGCTCGCCGGGGCCGCCGCCGACGAGCACGACGCGTCCGCGGGTGCGGCGGTGCCGGCGCAGCGGTGCCGCGCCCGAGTCGATCCGCTGCCCGAGGTGGACGGCCAGCGCCCTGGCCCGTCCGGTGTCCGCGCCCGCGCTCACCGAGACCACGACGTCGTCGCGGCGCACGACGGCCGGTTCGGCGGCGGTACCCGCGCCGGGGGTCCCCGCCTGCACGCACCACAGCCGCCGCGCCTCGGCCAGCGAGGCGGCGGCGGCGTCCTCGCGCGGGTCGCCGGTGGCGGCGTGCACGAGCCAGGCCCCGTCCAGGTCACCGGCGCGCAGGGTGCCCTCGCGCCAGCGCACCCGTCCGCTGCCGTGCTCCTCGCGCAGCTCCTCGCACAGGAGCGCGGCGACGACGAGGACGTCGGCGCCCGCCGCGGCCAGTTCGCGGCTGCAGCGGGCGGCGGGCGGACCGCCGCCGGCGACGACGACCGTCCGCCCGCGCAGGTCCAGGTGCAGCGGCTGCATCAGCCGCGCTCCGCCTCCCCGACGAGGGCCGCCCGTGCGCGGCGGACCGCGGCGGGCACCTCCTCGCCCGGTTCCAGCACGAGCACGTGCGCGGCGGGACCACCTCCGCTGACGGTGCCGGCCAGGACCCGTGCGTCCTGCTCGCCGGCAGCGGTGCCGAGCGCCACCACCCCGGCGTCGGCGAGGAGCCGGGCCGCGTGCCCGGTGCGGCGCAACGACTCGGCGCGTTCGGCGGGCGAGTCGCCGAGGTCGGCGACCAGTCCGGCGCGCAGGTTCTGCCCGTCCAGCGCGTAGGCCGGCCGGCCCTCGGCGAGCAGGACCGCCTCCAGCGCCCGGCCCACCTCGTGCGCGTCCGGCGCGCCGGCTGCGGGCACCAGCCACAGCGCCGCGCCGGGGTGCGGCCGCGTGGCCGTCGAGGAGCGCCACACGGCACCGTCGTCGGCGCGGGCGGCGCCGCGGCGGTCGACGGCCTCGCGCACGACGCCCGCGGCCACGGTGTCGTGGGTGTGCTCGTCCACGAGGACGAACGCCCCCATGTCGCGGTTGCGCGCGTACGGCTCCACGACGAGGTCGACGGCGGTGCGCAGCGTCACCGCGCCGATGTCGTTGAGCTGCAGCGCTCGCGGCGTGGGCAGCTCCTCCAGGGTGCGCGGGTCCATCCGGTCGTGCAGGGCGCAGACCTCCGCGCGCACGGTGCGGGTGGTGTGCTTCAGCAGCAGCCGCCGCCCGACGGTGAGCGGTTCACCGTGCATCCAGCACACCTGCGCGCGCACCTCGCGGGTGACGGTGGGCTCGGCGTCCGGGGCCACGAGGACGTCCCCGCGGCCCACGTCCAGCTCGTCGGCCAGTTCCACCGCCACCGACAGCGGCGGCACCGCGACGTCCCGGTCGGCGTCGAGGGTGTCCAGCGCGGTGACGCGGGTGCGGGCACCCGAGGGAAGCACGACGACCTCGTCGCCCGCACGCAGCGTCCCGGCCGCCACCCGGCCGGTGTAGCTGCGCCGCCGCCCCGCCACCGGGCGCGAGACCCACTGCACCGGCAGCCGCAGCCGGCCGACGCCGAAGTCCGGCGGCAGCACCTCCACGCCGTCCAGGTGCTCCAGCAGCGTGGGCCCGTCGTACCAGGGGGTGTGCGCCGAGCGGCGTGCGACGTTGTCGCCGTGCTTGGCGGCCACCGGGACGACGAGCATGCGCACCCCGAGGCGGTCGGCGACCTCCCGCAGCTCCTCGCGCACCGCCGAGAACCGGGCCCGGTCGAACTCGACGAGGTCCATCTTGTTCACGACCGCCACCAGGTGCGGAACGCCCAGCAGCGTGGCGATGCGGGCGTGCCGGCGCGTCTGGTCCAGGACCCCGGCGCGCACGTCCACCAGCAGCATCGCCAGGTGGGCGTTGGAGGTTCCCGTCACCATGTTCCTGGTGTACCGCTCGTGCCCGGGGGTGTCGGCCAGGACGTAGTTGCGCTTGGCCGTCGAGAAGAACCGGTACGCCACGTCGATGGTGATGCCCTGCTCGCGCTCGGCGCGCAGGCCGTCGGACAGCGCCGCCAGGTCCGGTCCGTCGGGGCCGTCCACGGCCGCCAGGTGGTCCGTCGGCAGGCTCCCGGTGTCCAGCAGCAACCGCCCGATGAGGGTGGACTTGCCGTCGTCCACGGAGCCGGCGGTGGACATGCGCAGCAGTTCCCGCATCAGAAGTACCCCTCGCGCTTGCGGTCCTCCATCGCGGCGGCGGAGGTCCGGTCGTCGGCCCGGGTGGCCCCGCGCTCGGACACGGTCGCGGTGCCGATCTCCGCGATGACGGCCTCGACGTCGGTGGCGTCGGAACGGACCGCACCGGTGATCGTCAGGTCCCCGACGGTGCGGTAACGCACCCGCAGCCGTTGCACGCGCTCTCCGGGGCGGGCCGGGGTGAGGTCGGAGACGGCCAGCAGCATGCCGTCGCGCTCGACGACGTCGCGCTCGTGCGCGTAGTAGATGCCCGGCAGGTCCAGGCCCTCGGCGGCGATGTAGCGCCACACGTCCAGCTCGGTCCAGTTGCTCAGCGGGAACACCCGGACCTGCTCGCCGCGGCGGATCCGCCCGTTGTACAGCGACCACGGCTCGGGACGCTGGTTGCGGGGGTCCCACTGGCCGGCGGAGTCACGCACGCTGAAGACGCGCTCCTTGGCGCGGGCTCGCTCCTCGTCTCGGCGCGCCCCGCCGAACGCCGCGTCGAAACCTCCCTCGGCGAGGGCGTCCAGCAGCGTGCGGGTCTGCAGGCGGTTGCGGGAGGAACCCGGACCGTCCTCGCGGACGCGTCCGGCGTCGATGCTCGCCTGCACCGAGGCGACCACGAGGCGGTGCCCGCCCTGTGCCAGGCGGCGGTCGCGGAACTCGATCACCTCGGGGAAGTTGTGCCCGGTGTCGACGTGCATCACCGGGAACGGCACGGGCGAGGGGCGGAACGCCTTCTCCGCCAGCCGCAGCAGCACGATGGAGTCCTTGCCGGCGGAGAACAGAAGCACGGGGTTCTCGAACTCGGCGGCCACCTCGCGGATGATGTGCACCGCCTCGGCCTCCAGCGCCCGCAGGTCGTCGACCAGGCCGGGGCCGGAACCGCCGCCACCAGTGCGCGCCGCCGGCACGGCGGTCGTCGTCGGGGCGCTCACAGGTGGATCCCGCACTCGGTCTTGCCGGTGCCCGCCCAGCGCCCGGAGCGGGGGTCCTCGCCCGGTGCGACCGCGCGGGTGCACGGCTTGCACCCGATGGAGGGGTAGCCGCTGGTCAGCAGCGGGTTGACCGGGACGGCGTGGTCGGTGGCGTAGTCGACGAGCTCGTCGAACGTCCAGGCCGCCAGCGGGTTGAGCTTCACCAGCCCGTGCCGCTCGTCGAACTGGACCAGGGGCGTGCCGGCCCGGGTAGGCGCCTCCTCGCGGCGCACGCCCGTCACCCACGCCTCGTACCCGGCCAGGGCGGCGGCGAGGGGTTCCACCTTGCGCAGCCGGCAGCACGTGCCGGGGTCGCGCTCGTGCAGCCGGGGCCCGAACTCGGCGTCCTGCTCGGCGACGGTCTGGCGGGGCAGGACGTCCACGACGCGCACCGGCAGCGCGAACTCCACCTCGTCGCGCGTGCCGCGGGTCTCGGCGAAGTGGTAGCCGGTGTCCAGGAAGAGGACGTCGACGCCGGGCGCGTGCTGCGCGACGAGGTGGGGCAGGACGGCGTCGGCCATGCTGCACGCCACCGCCAGGGTCCCGGGGAAGGTGGCGGCGGCCCAGGCGGCGACCTCACCGGCGTCCGCGCCGGCCAGTTCGGCGGCGCCGCGCTCGGCCAGGTCGCGCAGCTCGTCGCGCCCGCGCCGGACACGGGGCGCGGGGACCGCGGTCGTCGTGTTCTCGCTCATCGCAGAGCCTCCTCGTCGCTGCGGTGGGCCCAGGCCGCGAACGTCTCGCGCGGCTCACGGGTGTCGAGGTAGCGCCGCACGACGCGCTCGACGTAGTCGGGCAGGCCGGTGGCGGTCACCTTCAGACCGCGCACGGTGCGCCCGAGGCCGGGCTCGGCGCGGTCGGCGGAGGCGAGCCCGCCGCCCAGGTGCACCTGGAAACCGGCCACCTGCTCGCCGTGCTCGTCCTGCACGAGCTGCCCCTTCAGGCCGATGTCGGCGGTCTGGATGCGGGCGCAGGAGTTCGGGCACCCGTTGACGTGCAGCGTGATCGGGGTGTCGACGTCCACGCCGGCCAGCCGGCGCTCCAGCTCCTCGATCGTGCGCGCCGCGGTGTCCTTGGTCTCGACGATGGCGAGCTTGCAGAACTCGATGCCGGTGCAGGCGATGGTGGTGCGGCGGAAGGGCGAGGGGGCGGCGGGCAGCCCCAGCTCCCCGGCGCGGGCGACGAGCTCGTCCACGTGCGCGGGGTCGACGTCGAGCACGACCACCTTCTGGTGCGGGGTGAGGCGCACGCGCCGGGAGCCCGCCGCCTCGGCGACGTCGGCCAGCCGGCTCAGCAGGGTGCCGCTGACCCGGCCCACGGTGGGGGAGAGCCCCACGTAGCGTCGCCCGTCCTTCTGCTCGTGGACGCCGACGTGGTCGCCGCGCCCGGCGGGGGCCGGCGGCGGCGGGCCGTCCGGCAGCGCCCGGTGCAGGTACTCCTCCTCCAGCACCCGGCGGAAGCGCTCCGGCCCCCAGTCGGCCACCAGGTACTTGAGGCGGGCCTTGTTGCGCAGCCGGCGGTAGCCGTAGTCGCGGAAGATGCTGACGACGCCGTGCCACACCTCCGCCGCCTCGTCCGGGGCGACGAAGGCCCCCAGGCGCTGGGCGAGGTGCGCGCTGGTGGACAGGCCGCCGCCGACCCACAGGTCGTAGCCGGCGCCGAGCTCGGGGTGGACCACCCCCACGAGGGAGATGTCGTTGATCTCGTGGACGACGTCCTGGCTGGGGTGGCCGGTCACGGCGGTCTTGAACTTGCGGGGCAGGTTCGCCAGTTCCGGGTCGCCGATGAACCGGTCCACGATCTCGGTGATGACGGGGGTGGGGTCGATGACCTCGTCGCGGGCGATGCCGGCGACCGGGCTGCCCAGCACCACGCGGGGGGTGTCGCCGCACGCCTCGGTGGTCTGCAGCCCCACCGCCTCCAGCCGCCGCCAGATCTCCGGGACGTCCTCGACGCGGACCCAGTGCAGCTGGACGTTCTGCCGGTCGGTGATGTCGGCGGTGTCCCGCGCGAACAGCGTGGAGATCTCGCCCACCACCCGCAGCTGCTCGGTCGTCAGGGAACCCCCGTCGATCCGCACGCGCAGCATGAAGAACTCGTCGGACAGCTCCTGGGCGGACAACTGCGCGGTGCGCCCGCCGTCGATGCCGGGGCGCCGCTGCGTGTACAGGCCCCACCAGCGGAACCGGCCGTTGAGGTCGTCTGAGGCGATGGAGGAGAAACCCTCCCTCGCGTACACCTGCTCGATGCGCTCGCGGACGTTCAGCCCGCTGTCGGCCGCCTTGAACTCCTCGTTGTGGTTCAGCGGTGCCGTGCCGTCCACGCGCCACTGCCCGTTCCCGCCGGGGCGGGGGGCTCGCGGTGCACGGCGGGGTGGCGGCGGGACGGTCTGCGGGGTGGCGGTGGGACTGGCTTCGGGTGTCATGGAACCTCACGGGGGAGACGGGTGCTCCTCGTGAGGAGACCCTCAGCTGGTGGGCTGCAGCGAGCGACCGGAGCGGCAGGCGTAGGCGCTCTGCAGCCGCATGAGGTCGACGTACCGGCGCGAGATCAGGCGCACGGCAGAGGGCTGGACCACGTGACCACGTTAGGGCACGAGCGCGGGAACTCCAACACGTCCGCCGGCCCGCGCGCCGCGCGCACCACCGGGGTGTTGACCGGCGGTCGAGGGTCCTCTACCGTCAGCAGCGGTCACGAGTGCCAGCGCGAAGCCCCGGCTCGCTGGTCGGCAACCCTCCTTTCGCGGCGGGGTGCTCCGGGTGAGGACCTGGCCGTTCGCCGCTCGGCGTCCGGCAAGCGCGGACCCTCGGGTCCACGGACGACGGATGGACCGCTCGTGCACAAGTTCGCCCTGCTCGCTGTCGTCGGCCTGCTGGCCCAGCTGGTCGACGGATCCCTCGGCATGGCCTACGGGGTCACCTCCACGACGCTGCTGCTCGTCGTCGGCGCCAGTCCCGCGGCCGCGTCCGCGACGGTGCACCTGGCCGAGATCGGCACGACCCTGGCCTCCGGTGCGGCGCACTGGCGCTTCGGCAACGTCGACTGGCGCGTCGTGGTGCGCGTCGGCGTCCCCGGGGCGGTGGGCGCGTTCGCGGGCGCGACGGTCCTGTCGTCGCTGCCGATGGAGGTGGCCGCCCCGGTGATCAGCACCCTGCTGCTGCTGCTGGGCGTCTACGTGCTGCTGCGATCGGCCGTCGCCCGCTTCGACGAGCGTTCCCTGCACCGGCCGCTGCGACGCCGGTTCCTCGCCCCGCTGGGGCTGGTGGCCGGCTTCGTCGACGCGACCGGGGGCGGCGGCTGGGGGCCGGTGGGCACCCCGGCACTGCTCGCCTCCGGCCGGCTGGAACCCCGCAAGGTGATCGGCTCGGTGGACACCAGCGAGTTCCTGGTCGCCGTCGCCGCCAGCGCGGGGTTCCTCGTGGGCCTCGGTTCGCAGGGCATCGCCTGGACGTGGGTCCTGGCGCTGTTGGCCGGTGGGCTGATCGCCGCGCCGATCGCGGCCTGGCTGGTGCGGCACGCACCGCCGCAGGTGCTGGGTGCCGCCGTCGGCGCCGTCATCGTGCTCACCAACGCCCGGACGCTGCTGCGCAGCGACGCCGTCGCCGCCCCCGACGCGGTCCGCTGGGTCGTGTACGCGCTCGTCCTGACCGCCGGCGCCGTCGGCGTCGCCCACTCGGTGCGCCGCCACCGTCGGCGCATCACCAGCCCCACCCCCGAGAGCGAGAGGAGCGGCGCGCAGTGACGTACGTCATCGCCCAGCCCTGCGTGGACGTGAAGGACAAGGCCTGCATCGAGGAGTGCCCTGTCGACTGCATCTACGAGGGCGAGCGTTCGCTGTACATCCACCCCGACGAGTGCGTCGACTGCGGGGCGTGCGAGCCGGTGTGCCCGGTGGAGGCGATCTACTACGAGGACGACGTGCCCGAGCAGTGGTCGGCGTTCACCGCGGCCAACGTGGAGTTCTTCGACACCGTCGGCTCGCCCGGTGGTGCGGCGAAGATGGGCCTGATCGCCGCTGACCACCCGGTGGTCAGCGCGCTGCCGCCGCAGGGCGAGGGGCACTGAGCGCCCCGGCACCAGGCGAACACCGGCACCACCAGCACCACGGCACCACCAGCACCGCCACCCCATCCAGAGCGGCCGAGAGTCCTGGCTCGACGACGCCGCAGCAACCCCCCGGTCCCCGGGAGCGGGTGCTTCCGCCAGGTCGATGGAGTCGACGATGTCCACCCACCGCCCCACCTCCCGCCCCGCCGAGCACCGCGCGCGCCGGTGACCGTCGGCGCACTGGTCGCCGGCGCCGCCGGGCGGCCGACCCTGAGCTTCGAGTTGTTCCCGCCGCGCTCACCGGCGGCCCGTGACGCCCTGCACGGCACCGTCTCCCGCCTGGCCGCCACGGGCCCGGACTTCTTCTCGGTCACCCACGGCGCGGGTGGCGGCACCCGCGACGCCGGCTGCGAGCTGCTGCGCCACCTGCGCCGGGAGACCCGGGCGGTGGCCGTGGCGCACCTGACCTGCGTCGGGGCCACCCGCCGGCAGGTCGTGGACCTGGCCGAGGAGTTCTTCGCCGCGGGTGTGCGCGACGTGCTCGCCGTGCGCGGGGACCCGCCCTCCGGGCGGATCACCGAGCCGGTCCCCGACGACGCCGTGCGGCGCGCCTGCGACCTGGTGGAGCTGGTGCACGTCGCCGACCGGCACCACCGCGTCCGGGCCGGCGCCGCCGTCCTCCCGCTGAGCGTCGCGGTGGCCGCCTTCCCCTCCTCGCGGCGCGCCGGCGACCTGCAGGCGCTGCGCGCCAAGCAGGACGCGGGAGCCTCCTTCGCCATCACCCAGGTCTGCTACTCCGCCCGCGAGTACGCCGACTTCACCGGCCGGGCCCGCGCCGCGGGCATCACCCTGCCGCTGCTGCCGGGGATCATCCCCACCACCGACCCGGCGCGGTTGCTGCGGCTGCAGCAGCTCACGGGGGTCGCCCCGCCCCGGGAGCTGCTGGCGCTGCTGGAGTCGGCCGCTGAGCACGGGGACACCGCGCGCGAGCGCGCCGGCACCCGCTTCGGGCGGGCGCTGGCTCGCGACCTGCTGCACGCCGGCGCCCCCGGCCTGCACCTCTACACGTTCAACGCAGCGCCCGCGGCGCTGGACCTGCTCGAGGGTGTGCACCTCGGCGCCGGGACCCCGACGGTCCCGAGCTCGGCCGGACGGCCGCAGGCATCCGCGGTTCCCCACGACGCCGCCCTCGCGGCTGGAGGATCCCGATGAGCACCGAACCCCGCACCGCAGTTCCCGGCACCGACGTGCCCGCCTGGTCGGCCACCGTCCTCGGCTACCCCCGCATCGGCCCGCGCCGGGAGTCGAAGAAGGCGCTGGAGGCGCTGTGGGCCGGGCGCGCCGACGTCACCGCCACCGAGCGCGCGCTGGCCGCGGTGCGGGCGCGCACCGTGCGCCGCCTGAACGACCTGGGCCTGCACGCCCACGACGCCTCCATCCCGTCGGCGTTCTCCGCCTACGACCAGGTGCTGGACGCGGCGATCGCCGTGGGAGCGGTGCCGCCGCGCTTCGCCGACGTCGTGGGCGCCGACGGGCGGGTCGACCTGGCCGGCCTCTCCACGATCGCCCGCGGCCGCGGGGCGGACGCACCGCTGGAGATGACGAAGTGGTTCGACACGAACTACCACTACCTCGTCCCCGAGATCGGGCCGGACACGGAGTTCCGCTTCGCCGACGACCGGGGCGTGCGGGAGTTCTCCGAGGCGCTGGCCGACGGCTTCCTCACCCGGCCCGTCCTCGTGGGCCCGGTCACGTTCCTGCTGCTGGCCAAGCCCGCCGACGGCAGTCCCGAGGGGTTCGCGCCGATCGACCGCCTGGGCGACCTGCTGCCGGTGTACGCGGAGCTGCTGGCCGCCCACGCCGCCGCCGGGGCCGCGTGGGTGCAGCTGGACGAGCCCGCCCTCGTCAGCGACTCCGCCACCGAGGGCGTCGACGACCTCGCGGACCTCGTGCGCACCGCCTACGACACCCTGCTCACCGCCCCGTCGGCGGCACCCGCGCGCCCGCGCCTGCTGGTGGCCGCCCCCTACGGCGACCTGGGCGAGCACCTGGGGACGCTGGCCGCCACGGCGGTGGACGGGCTCGCGCTGGACCTGGTGCGCGGGTCCGCCCCCGCCGGGCCGGTCCCCGGCCTGGACGGCAAGACCGTCGTCGCCGGGGTCGTCGACGGCCACAACGTCTGGCGCGCCGACCTGGAGCCCGCCCTGGCGCAGCTGCAGGCGCTGGTCCCGCTGGCGGGCACGGTCGTCGCCGGAACGTCCACCTCCCTGCTGCACGTCCCGCACGACGTCACCGACGAGCCCGACCTGGACGAGCGGCTGCGCGGCTGGCTCGCGTTCGCGGACCAGAAGGTCGCCGAGGTCGTGCTGCTGGGGGAGGCGCTGCACCACCCGGGCGCTGGCCCGGGCACCTTCGCGGCCAGCTCGGCGGCGCGCGCCGACCGTCTCGCCGCCCCCGGTGTGGTGCGCCCCGAGGTGCGCGAACGCCTCGACGGCATGGACGAGGACGCGCTGCACCGCAGCGACTACGCGGTGCGGCGTGCCGCGCAGGACGAGGCGCTCGCCCTGCCGCAGCTGCCCACCACCACCATCGGCTCGTTCCCGCAGACCGGGGAGATCCGCGCCGCGCGCGCTGCCCGCACCGCGGGGCGGCTCACCCAGGAGCAGTACGAGGAGTTCCTGCGTGCCGAGATCGACCGCGTGGTGGCGCTCCAGGAGGAGCTGGGTCTGGACGTCGTCGTGCACGGCGAGCCCGAGCGCAACGACATGGTGCAGTACTTCGCCGAGAACCTCGAGGGCTTCGCGGTGACCCGCAACGGCTGGGTCCAGTCGTACGGTTCGCGGTGCGTGCGCCCGCCGATCCTGTGGGGCGACGTGACCCGGCCCGCGCCGATCACCGTCCCGTGGAGCGCGCACGCCGCTTCCCGCACGGCCAAGCCGGTCAAGGGGATGCTCACCGGCCCGGTGACGATCCTGGCCTGGTCGTTCGTGCGCGACGACCAGCCCCTGGCCGACACCGCCCGCCAGGTGGCGCTCGCCCTGCGCGACGAGGTCGCCGACCTGGAGGCCGCGGGCATCGGCGTCGTGCAGGTGGACGAGCCTGCGCTGCGCGAGCTGCTGCCGCTGCGCCGCGCGGACCAGCCCGCCTACCTGGACTGGTCGGTGGCCGCGTTCCGCCTGGCGACCGCCGGCGCCGCGGACGCCACGCAGATCCACACCCACCTGTGCTACTCGGAGTTCGGCGAGGTCATCGACGCCATCGACCGCCTCGACGCCGACGTGACGAGCATCGAGGCGGCCCGCTCGCGCATGGAGGTCCTGCCGGACGTCGCCCGCGCCGGGTTCGCCCGCGGCATCGGCCCGGGCGTCTACGACATCCACTCCCCGCGCGTGCCCAGCAGCGAGGAGGTCGCCGAGCTGCTGCGCCTGGCCGTGGCGTCGCTGCCCGCGCGGCAGGTGTGGGTGAACCCGGACTGCGGGCTGAAGACCCGCGGGTACGCCGAGACGGTCCCCGCGCTGCGGAACCTCGTCGCGGCGGCCGTGGCGGTGCGCGCCGAACTGGGCGCCGCCGTCCCGGCCGGCTGACGGTCCCGGCCGGCCGACGCGCCGGGCGACGGGCCGTCGCCGCTCCCGGAGCGGGACGGCGGGGGCCCGTCGCGAGCGGCGTCAGCGGAGGGGGGACAGGAGCTCCGCGCGCACCGACGTCACGAGCTCACGCACCCGTCGCAGGAACTCCGCCGTCGCCGGGCGCGCCTCGTGCGCGGCGTGCGCGTCCCGGTCGGTGTACTCCTCGTAGAACAGCCGGGCCAGCGGTTCGCCCTCGACCCGGTGCGGGACGTAGGTGAGGGTCCCCGGTTCCTCGGCGAGGATCCCCGGGACGGTCCGGGCGACGAGGTCGTCGAACGCGGCAGCGGCCCCCTCGTCGGGCAGGTCGAAGCGGACTGCGATGGCGAACACGGGGACCTCCGTCGTCGGTTTCCTCAGCGGTGCCGGGCCGGCCGGCGCAACGCATCCTGCCGTGCGCCCCGCCCACCACGTCGACCCCGGCCACCCGGCTCCTCCCCCCCGCTGCGACCGGTGCCCTAGCCTGCCCCACCGTGAGCACCCCGCCGGCACCCGCCTCAGCGTCCCGGACGCGCTGGGGCGCGCGCGGCGCGGTCGCGGCCGGCGGCGTCCTGGGTGCGCTGGCCCGGTACGCCCTCACGTCCGCGCTGCCCACCCCGGCGCGCGGCTGGCCGGTCGGGACCACCGTGGTGAACCTGCTCGGCTGCTTCGCCCTCGGCCTGCTGCTGGAGGCGCTGGCCCGGCGCGGCCCCGACACCGGCCGCCGGCACCTGGTGCGGCTGGGCGCGGGCACGGGCCTGCTGGGCAGCTTCACCACCTGCAGCACGCTCGCGGTGGAGACGGACCTGCTCGCCCGAGAGGGGTCGACGGCCCTGGCGGTGGCGTACCCGCTGGTGTCCGTGGTGACCGGGGTGGCGCTGTGCGGGCTCGGCGTGGTGCTGGCCGCCCGGCTGGTGCCGCGGCCGGGGGAGGGCGCGTGACGCTGCTCGCGCTCGCCGTGGCGGCCGCCGCCGGGGCGCTGGCCCGCTACGGCGTGGACGGGGCGCTCAAACGCCGCTGGCCGCACCGCCCCACCCGGGCGATCCTGGTCGTCAACGTCACCGGCAGCCTGCTGCTGGGCCTGCTCACCGGCCTCGTCCTCGCGCACGGCGCACCGGGCCCGCTGGGCACGGTGCTCGGCACCGGGTTCTGCGGCAGCTACACCACCTTCAGCACGGCCTGCTTCGAGACGCTCGGCCTGCTGCGGCAGGGACGCCCCGCGGCCGCCGTCGCCCACGCCGGCGCGACGATCGTGGCGAGCACCCTCGCGGCGGCCGCCGGGCTCGCCGTGACACTGGCCTGAACCCCGGCCTGGACCCCGGCTCGGACCCCGGTGCGGCGGGGGAGTCAGGACCCGTCGGTGAACCACTCCCGGGCGGGGTGGGAGACCTCGGGCACGCGGCGCTCGCCGTCCTCCGGCGCGGCCCAGCGCACGCCGTTGGCCAGGACCTGCTGGACGTGCGGGTGGTGGTAGACGGGGTACTCCTGGTCGCCGGGGCTGAAGTAGAAGATGCGCCCGCGCCCGCGGGTGAACGTCACGCCCGAGCGGAACACCTCCCCGCCGGCGAAGGAGCTGATGAACAGCAGGTCGTCGGGGTCGGGGATGTCGAACAGCTCCCCGTACGTCTCCTGCCGGTCGATGACGATGGGGCTGGGGACGCCGCGGGCGATGGGGTGCGAGGGTTTGACGTTCCAGACGAGCTCGCGCTCGCCCTCGTTGCGCCAGGCCAGTGAGCACGTCGTCCCCAGCAGCCGGGTGAAGATCTTCGAGAAGTGCCCGGAGTGCAGGACCAGCAGCCCCATCCCGCCCAGGACGTGCTGCCGGACCCGCTCGACGACGTCGTCGGCGACCTCACCGTGGGCGGCGTGACCCCACCACAGCAGCACGTCGGTGCGCGCGAGCACCTCGGCGCTCAGCCCGTGCTCGGGCTCGGCCAGGGTCGCGGTGGACACCTGCGCGTGCGGCAGCAGGCGCCGCAACCCGGCCGCGATCGCGCCGTGGATGCCGTCGGGGTAGTACTCGCCGATGTCCGGCGGGTTGCGGTTCGCCTCGTGGACACCCTCGTTCCACACGAGCACCCGCAGCGCCCGTTCGGTGCCGTTCACAGCGCCTCCCCCCGTTCCACGTCCTCCACCCGGCCGGACCGCACCGAACGCGCAGCCGCCTCGGCCACGGCGAGGCTGCCCAGGTTCGAGCGGCCCGTCACGTCCGGCGCCGGTCCGCCCTGCACGGCCCGGTGGAACTGCTGCAGGCCCGCCGAACGCCCCCACAGGTCCATCGTCGGCAGTTCGACCTCCTGCGGCTCGGCGCCGCCCCGGCTGATCATCACGACGTCGTCCGCCGGGCCCTGCCCGGACCGGCCGGTGAAGGTGATGCGCCCGTGCTCGCCCTCCAGGGCCCACTCGCCGTCCCACGCGGTCTGCGGGCCGCGGCTGACCCAGCTGCCGCGGTAGCTGGCCACCAGACCGCCGGCCATCTCGATCGTCAGGACGGCCGAGGCCTCCTCGGCGAACCTGCTCCACGGCGGGTCGGTGACCCTCGCGTACACGCGCACGGCTTCGCGGCCCGTGACCATCCGCAGCAGGTCGAAGTGGTGGATGGCCATGTCGAACAGCAGCGGGTGCGGGAACGAGTAGTGCCGGTTCGTCCCGACCGGGGCGTCGTTCGCCCAGCGGCGGAAGTCGACGTGCACGACCGACAGGTCGCCGATCGCGCCGTCCGCGACCAGTTCCCGCACCGCGCGCGGGGCCGGGTAGAACCGGTAGTTCTGGCTCACCTGCAGCACGAGCCCGAGGTCCTCGGCGCGCTCGACGGCCGTGCGGGCCTCGGCGAGCGTGCCGGCGAAGGGCTTCTCGACCAGGACGTGCAGACCGGCCTCCAGCGCCTCCAGCGCGATCGGCACGTGCAGCGCCACCGGTGCGGTCACCAGGACGCCGTCGGCGGCCACGGCCTCGAGGGCCCGGCTCAGCGAAGTGAAGCACGCCCGGTCCGGCAGGCCGAGCACCCGCTGCGCGCCCCGCAGGGTCGGCTCGTGCGCGTCGACGACACCGACGCGCTCCACCTCGCCCACCGGGGGGATCGCGTTGCGTTCCCAGTCCAGGCCCCAGCCCCCCAGGCCCACGTGGAGCAGGCGGGTGCGCGGGGAGCTCGTCGTGTCGGCGTCGACCACGGTCGCGAAGCTACACCAGCGCCCCCGCCCCCGCGACGGGCCGCGACCGGGGGCCTGCCCGCGGGGTCAGCCGCGGGTCAGGTCGTCCTCCACGGCGCGGGCGCACGTGCGCAGCCGCGGCAGCAGGTCCCGGCGCATCTGCGCGGTGCTGAACCGGCTCGCCGGCACCGACACGTTCACCGCGGCGACCACGGCCCCCCGGCGGTGCAGCGGCACCGCCAGCGAGCGCACCCCGTCCTCCAGTTCCCGGTCCACCAGGGCGAAACCCTGGTCACGCACGCGCACCAGCTCCGCCAGGAGCGCCTCCGGTTCGTGCAGCGTGCGCTGGGTCAGCGCTCGCGGGCGCGCGTCCCGCAGGCGCGCGGCGGCCTCGGCGGGCTCCAGGGCGGCCAGCAGCACCCGGCCCATCGAGGTGGCGTGCGCCGGGAAGCGGGTGCCCACCGTGATGGTGGCGGCCATGATCCGCCGCGTGGCGACCCGGGCCACGTAGACGATGTCGCCGCCGTCGAGCACCGACACCGAGCAGGACTCACGCACCTGGGCCGACAGCCGCTCCAGGTGCGGCTGCGCCAGTTCCGGCAGCGACAGGCTGGAGAGGTAGCTGTAGCCCAGGTCCAGCACGCGGGGCGTCAGCCGGAACGTGTGCCCGTCGGTGCTGACGTACCCCAGGTCCAGCAGCGTCAGCAGGAACCGGCGCGCCGCCGCCCGCGCCATCCCGGTGCGCCGGGCCACGTCCGCCAGCCCCAGCTCGGGGTGCTCGGCGTCGAAGCAGCGGATGACCGCCAGGCCGCGCGCGAACGCCTGCACCCGCTCGCTGCGCGGTTCGGCGCCGGTGCCTCCCGCGGGGCCCTCCACGGGCCCGTGCGTGCTCAGGAGTCCTCCAGCCGGCGCAGCGCCACCGGCAGCCGGTCGCGCAACCCCCGCACCGTCGTGCCCCACGTCTCGCGGACCACGACGCCCGCCGGTCCCACGTCGAACACCCCCAGGTCCGTGAACACGCGCCGCACGCACGCCAGGCCCGTCAGCGGGTACGTGCACTCCGGCACCAGTTTCGCCGAGCCGTCGCGGGCGAACAGCGTCATCACCACGAAGACCTGCTTCGCGCCGGTGGCCAGGTCCATCGCGCCACCGACGGCGGGGATCGCGCCGGGTGCCCCGGTGTGCCAGTTCGCGAGGTCGCCGTGCTGGGAGACCTGGAACGCGCCCAGCACGCACACGTCCAGGTGGCCGCCGCGCATCATCGCGAAGGAGTCGGCGTGGTGGAAGTACGCCGCCCCGGGCAGTTCCGTCACGGGGACCTTCCCCGCGTTGACGAGGTCGGGGTCGACCTCGTCGCCCACGGCGGCCGGGCCCATGCCGAGCATGCCGTTCTCGGTGTGCAGGGTCACCCCCTGGTCGGGTGCCAGGTGGTCGGCGACGAGCGTGGGCTGCCCGATGCCGAGGTTCACGTAGGAACCGCGGGGGATGTCGCGTGCCACGACCGCGGCCAGCTCGTCGCGGCCCAGGGGGGCGCTGCCGGGGTTCTCGACGGTGCGGAGCGGACCGCTCGCGGTGCTGCCGGTGCTGTTCACGCGCCCGCCTCCCGCACCCGTGCCGGGTTCCCGGTGACGACGACCCGGTCGACGAAGATGCCTGGTGTCACCACCGCCTCGGGGTCGATGGACCCGGTCGCCGCCAGTTCCGTGACCTGCACGACGGTCGTGGTGGCGGCGGTGGCCATGACCGGGCCGAAGTTCCGTGCGGTCCTGCGGTACACGAGGTTCCCGACGCCGTCCGCGCGGTGAGCGGCGATCAGGGCCACGTCCCCGCGGATCGGGAGCTCCAGGACGAACTCGCGGCCGTCGATGGTGCGCCGCTCCTTGCCCTCGGCCAGCGGCGTGCCCACCCCCGTGGGGGTGTAGAACGCCCCGATGCCGGCACCCGCGGCGCGCAACCGCTCGGCGAGGTTGCCCTGCGGGACCACCTCCAGCTCGACCTTCCCCGCCCGGTACAGCTCGTCGAAGACGAACGAGTCGCTCTGCCGGGGGAACGAGCAGACCACCTTGCGCACCTGCCCCGCCGCCAGCAGCGCGGCCAGTCCGGTCGTGCCGTTGCCGGCGTTGTTGTTGACGACCGTGAGGTCCTTCGCGCCGCGGCGCAGCAGGGCGTCGACGAGGGCGTAGGGCATCCCCGCGGTGCCGAAACCCCCGATGAGGACGGTGGAGCCGTCCTGGACGTCGGCGACGGCCTCGTCCGCCGAGGCGCACACGCGCATCACGCGGCGTTCCCGGAAGTGCGCGCGGTGGTGTCGAGGTTCTCCAGCACGACGGCCAGGCCCTGCCCGACACCGATGCAGATCGCCGCCACGCCCCAGCGTTCCCCGGTGGCGCGCAGCACCGCGGCCAGGGTGCCCAGCACCCGCCCGCCGGAGGCGCCCAGCGGGTGGCCCAGGGCGACGGCCCCGCCCCACCGGTTCACGACGGCCGGGTCGACGCCCCAGGCGTCGATGCACGCCAGGGACTGCACCGCGAACGCCTCGTTGAGCTCCACGGCGCCCACGTCGGACCAGCCGATGCCCGCGCGGCGCAGCGCGCGCTCGGCGGCTCCCACGGGCGCGTACCCGAACGACTGCGGCTCCAGCGCGGCCGTGCCGCGCCCGGCGATGCGGGCCAGCGGGTCGCGGCCGACCACGTCCGCGGCGTCCTCGGCGGCGATGAGCAGCGCCGAGGCGCCGTCGCTCAGCGGGGAGGCGTTGCCCGCCGTGATCGTGCCGCCGGGGCGGAACGCCGGGGTCAGGCCGGCCAGCTCCCGCACCGACGTGGTCGGGCGGATCCCCTCGTCGCGCGTCAGGTCGGTGCCGGGCACCTGCACCACCCAGGCGTCGTGGTGCCCGGCGTCCCAGGCGGCCGCGGCGCGGTGGTGCGATCCGGCGGCGAACTCGTCCTGGCGTTCGCGGCCGATGCCGAACCGCTCGGCGAGCTGCTCGTTGGACTCGCCGAGGGAGACGGTCCACTCCCGCGGCATGCGGGGGTTCACCAGGCGCCAGCCGAGCGTGGTGGACACCGCGGTGACGTCCCCGGCGGGGAACGGGCCGTCCGGCTTGGGCAGCACCCACGGGGCGCGGCTCATGGACTCCACGCCCCCGGCGACGACGACGCGGGCGTCGCCGGACTCGATCTCGCGGGAGGCGATCATCGCGGCGTCCAGGCTGGAACCGCACAGGCGGTTGACGGTGGTTCCGGGCACGGTGACGGGGAAGCCGGCCAGCAGCGGTGCCATGCGCCCGACGTTGCGGTTGTCCTCGCCGGCGCCGTTGGCGTTGCCGAGCACCACGTCGTCGACGGCCGCGGGGTCCAGGCCGGGGGAGCGGCGCAGCAGCTCGGACAGCGTGCCCGCCGCGAGGTCGTCGGGGCGCACGCCGGCGAGGGCCCCGCGGAACCTCCCGAACGGGGTGCGGACTGCGTCGTACAGGTGCGCGGCCGGCATCGGTCCTCCGTGTTCGCTGTGCGAACGCTCGTGCGTTCTGCGTACGGACCGAGGATACGTCCGCGCCTCGCGCCGCGGAACCCTCGGCGCCGCCCGCACCCGCGGGCGCGTCAGGCGTCCTCGGCGAGGACCTCGCGGTAGACGCGGAAAGCGGTGTTGGCGTCCGGGACGCCGCAGTAGACCGCCGACTGCAGCAGCACCTCGACGACCTCGGCGCGCGTCAGGCCGTTGCGCACCGCCGCGCGCAGGTGCATCGCCAGTTCCTCGTGGTGGCCGCGGGCGATGAGCGCGGTCAGCGTGACCATCGAGCGCTCCCGCCGCGACAGGCCCTCGCGGGTCCAGATGCCGCCCCAGGCGTACCGCGTGATCATCTCCTGGAAGTCGCGGGTGACGTCGTCCACGCCCGCGGTGGCGCGGTCCACGTGCGCGGCGCCGAGCACCTCGCGGCGCACGGCCATGCCCGCCGCGTACTGCTCGCCCAGCGTGCGCCGCTGCGCGGCGGGTGCCGCCAGCACGTGGTGGCGCAGCAGGTCCGCGACGGTGGCCGGGTCCTCCACCGGCAGCTGGTGCGCGGCGCCGGGCACGACCGTCGCCAGCGCTCCGGGGGCGCGGCCGAGCGAGAGGGTGTCCTCGACCGGCACGACGGCGTCGAGCTCGCCGGCCACCGCGAGCACGGGCACCCGCACCTCGCGCAGGCGGTCGGTGACGTCGAACCCGGCGAGCGCCTCGCAGGCCGCGGCGTACGAGCCGGCGTCGGTGCCCGCGAGGTCCTGCAGCAGCGCGTGCACCACCTGCGGGTGCTCGCGGGCGAACCTGGCCGGGAACCACCGCGCGGCCGAGGTCGGCACCAGCGGCGCGGTGCCGTGCTCGCGCACCTGCGCGGCGCGCTCGCGCCAGCCGTCCGGCGTGCCGATCCTGGCCGCGCTGCAGAACACGCCCACGGCCGAGACGGCGCCCGGGGAGTCCAGGGCCAGCTGCAGGCCGACCGCGCCGCCCAGGGAGTCCCCGGCGTAGGCGAACGGCTCCCCGGGCCGGCCCAGCTCGGCCTGCGCGGCGGCGCCGAACGCGGCGACGTCCGCGGCCAGCCCCGCGGCCGAGAGCGCGGTCGCCGGGTGGGACCCGCCGTGGCCGGGCGGGTCCCACCCGGCCACGACGGCCACCCCGGACAGCCGGCGCGCCACCTCCCCCCACAGCGTCCTGCTCGCGATCCCCAGCGACGGGCCGACCACGAGCAGCGGCAGCCCGTCGCGACCGGGGCGGCCGTCGTCCAGGCGGGTGGTGCTCAGCAGGCTCACGGGTCTCCTCAGGGGGTTCAGCGGACTTCGGGGTGCTTCGGGGCGGGGTGAGGGCGGGGCGGTGCCGGGTGCCGGGGCACTCGGGCGGTGGTCCGACCCGGGCCGCCGCCGGCTCAGCCGCGCGCCCGCGCCAGGACGGCGTCGACGACGAGGTCGGCGGTGCCCAGGTAACCGCGCGGATCGCCCAGGCGCGCCAGCAGGGCGTCCAGCTCGGCGCCCGGGGCGCTGGTGCGCTCGCCGAGCAGCGCTCGCAGCGCCGCCACGTCCCCGCACGCGGCGAGCGCCCCACGGGCGCCGTCGGTGCCCAGCGCCCCGCCCGCGGTGGGCAGCTGGGCCAGGGCGGGCACGAGGCGCTCGGCGAGCACCCCCGGCAGCGCCGCCCGCAGGGTGCGCCCCATCGCGCCGGTGTCGACCTCCAGCCCGACCAGCAGCTCGGTGGCCTGGCGGGCGGCGGCCAGCGACGTGCGGGCCAGCGCCGCCAGGGGAGCCCACTCGGCGTGCCAGGCGCCGGCGGGGCGCTCGTCGCCGGCCGCCGCTGCCGCGGTGTGCAGCTGAGCGGCCAGGGCCGGTGCGGTGTCCGCGGTGCGGCGCACCAGCACCGCCAGGGCGGGGTTGCGCTTCTGCGGCATGGTCGAGGAGGTGCCGCGACCGGGGGCCCCGGGTTCGCGCAGCTCCCCGATCTCGCTGCGCGACCCGGTGAGCACGTCGGCGGCCACGCGGCCGAGGGCGTCGGTCACCGCGGTGAACGCGTCGCCGAGCACCGTGACGGGCCGCCGCGCGGTGTGCCAGGGCGGTCGGTGCGCCAGGCCCAGCCGGCGCGCGGCGTCGGCGGCCACGGCGTCGGCGGCCGCGACCGGGTCGACCGCTCCGGCACCGGCCAGCCGGTCCACCAGGGAGGCGAGGGTCCCCACGGCGCCGCCGAACTGCGCCGGGGCCGGCGGCAGCGCCGTCAACGCGTCGCGGGCGTCCAGCAGGACCGTCAACCACGAGGCGACGCGTGCGGCGAACGTCGTCGGCAGGGCGTGCTGGGTCAGGGTGCGGGCCACGGTGAGGGTGCCGCGGTGGCGCACGGCCAGGTCCGCCAGGGCCGCCACCTGCGCGTCCAGCTCGGTCCTCAGCGCGGTGACGACGTCGCGGGCGCACAGCTGCAGCGCCGTGTCCACGACGTCCTGGCTGGTCAGCCCGCGGTGGACCGCGGCGGCCGCCTCCGCGCCGGCGGTGGCGGCGGCGTGCCGGCGCAGCCCGGCGACCAGCGGGATCACCGGGTTGCCCCCGGCCTCGGCGGCCTCGGCGAGCTCGGCCAACCGGGCTCCGTCGTACTCCTCCGCGGCGCCGGCCAGCGCGCGGCCGCCCGCCGGGCTCAGCCCCGCGGCGGCCAGGGCGTCCAGCCACGCGGCCTCCACCCGCACCAGCGCCGCCACGAGCGCGGTGTCGGTGAACGCCTCGCCGGCGCGGTGCAGGCCCGGCCAGAACAACGACGCGGCCGTCACCGGGCGGTGTGCCGGTGGGGCGCTGCGTGCTCCAGGAACACCGTCTCGCCCTCGCCCTGCAGGTGGACGTCGAAGCGCAGTGAACCGTCCGCCCCGCGCTCGCACACCAGGGTCCGCGCGCGGTCGGGCGCGAGGGTGGACAGCAGGGCGTCGGACGGCAGGTCGCCGCCGGGGGCGGGCAGGTAGGCGCGGGTGAGCAGCCGGTGCATGAGCCCGCGGGCGAACACCGTCACCGCGAAGAACGGCGCGCCGCCGTCGGCGCGGGCGGGCTCGCGCGTCCAGAACCGGTAGCCCCCCGCACGATCGGTGCCGCAGCGGCCGAAACCGGTGAACGTGGCGCCGTCGCGGTCGAACGTCCCCGTTGCGCGGGGCGCGGAACCGTCCTCGCCGGCCTGCCACACCTCCAGCAGCGCGTCGGGGACCGGTACGCCCAGGCCGTCGAAGACGGTGCCGTGCAAGCGCACCGCACCCGCCGCAGCGGGTGGTGCCAGGCGGTTGTCGCCGTCGAAGGGCAGCGCGAACCCGTAGAACGGACCCACCGTCTGCCCGGGGGTGGGGCGCAGCGCGCTCGTGCCCATCAGTGCTCCTCGCCGGGTTCGGGGTCGGGTTCGAGCCGGGTGCGGTGCGTGCCCGTCAGCACGATGTCCCAGCGGTACCCGGTGCACCACTCGTGCTGGGTCACGGAGTGGTCGTAGCGCGCCACCAGCAGTTCCCGGTCCACCGGGTCCGTGACCGACTGGTAGATCGGGTCCAGGTCGAACAGCGGGTCGGCGGGGAAGTACATCTGCGTGACGAGGCGCTGCGTGAACTCCGTGCCGAACAGCGAGAAGTGGATGTGCGCCGGCCGCCACGCGTTGCGGTGGTTCCTCCACGGGTAGGGGCCCGGTTTGATCGTCGTGAACCGGTACCACCCGTCGTCGTCGGTCAGGCACCGGCCCACGCCGAGGAAGTTCGGGTCCAGCGGCGCGGGGTGCTGGTCGCGCGCGTGCGCGTAGCGGCCCGCGGCGTTGGCCTGCCAGACCTCCACGAGCTGCCTGCGCACCGGGCGGCCCTCGCCGTCCACGACGCGGCCGGTGACGACCATCCGCTCGCCGACCGGTTCGCCGGTGGAGGCGATGGTCAGGTCGGCCTCCAGCGGGTCGATGTCGCGCTCGCCGAAGACGGGAGCGGACAGCTCCACGTCCTCGGGGTCGGCGCGCACGGGTTCCTTGGTGGGGTGCCGCAGCACGGAGCTGCGGTACGGCGCGAAGTCCAGGCGCGTGGTGGGCACCCGCTCGCCACGGGCGCGGGCGGCGGCATCGCCGGCGTGCTCCGCGGCGATCTCCGCGCTGATCCGCTCCTGCGTGAAGACCGCCGCGTCGGAGGAGGCGATCCGCTCCTCCGCCGCCACGGCGCCGGCGGGCCCCTCGCGGGTCGCGCGGTCGGTGTCGACGCTCATGCTCGTTCCCTCCCGGGCCGCCGCGGTGCGGCCCGGGGCGAGTGCACCACCGCCCCGTCCCCCTGGCACCCCTGCCTTCCGCGAGGCGGAAGGGCTCCGTTCAGCCCTGGCCGGGCAGGCACCGCTCGATGCCGGCGGCCGTGACCCGCAGAGCCGCCAGCAGCGACTGCTGCACCGGCGAGCCCACCTCGAACGGTGCCAGGACCACGCCGAGGGCCGCCACCACCCGGCCGGCGGCCTCGCGCACCGGCACCGCCAGCGAGGCCGCGCCCGGGGTCATCTCCTGGTCCGTCAGCGCCCAGCCCTGCTCGCGCACGCGGGCGAGCTGCCCGGCCAGCACGTCAGCGTCGGTCACCGCCCAGCGGGTCGGCGCCACCAGGTCGGCGCAGCAGCGCTCCACCACCTCCTCCGGGGCGTGCGCCAGCAGCACCTTGCCGACCCCGGTCGTGTGCAGCGGCAGCCGGCTGCCGACGTCGCTGACGATGGGCACCGACCAGCGGCCCGAGACGCGGTCCACGTACAGCGCCCGGGCGCCGTCGAGTACCGCCAGGTGGACGGTCGCCTTGGTCGCCGCGTGCAGGTCGTGCAGGAACGGCGCGGCGACCACCCCCAGCTCGCTCTGCACGGGGGCCAGCAGCCCCAGGTTCCACAACCGGCGCCCCACGACGTACGTGTCGTCCGGGCGGCGTTCCAGCGCCCCCCACGCCGTCAGCTCCGCGGCGATGCGGTGCGTCGTGGTCAGCGCCAGGCCCGCCCGCTCGGCCAGCCGGGTCAGGTTCAGGCGGCGGTGGGCGCCGTCGAAGGCGCCCAGCACCGCCAGCAGCTTGCCGGCCGCCGTCAGGGGCGGGTGCGCGAGGGGCGGCGGCGTGCTCACGCGACGAGTGTGCCGTCCCGCCGCTTCCGCGCGGCGGAAGGAGCGCGTGCCGCTGCCGCCCCGGGCCGCCTACGGTGCACCGGTGCGCGCGCAACGGAGCCAGGTCGCTGTCGTCGGTGCCGGACCGTCCGGTCTCCTGCTGTCCCACCTGCTGGCCGCCGCCGACGTGGAGTCGGTCGTGCTGGAGTCGCGCAGCGAGGAGCACGTCGCCGCGCGGGTGCGCGCCGGCATCCTGGAGCACTCCACCGTCCAGCTGCTCACCGACGCCGGGCTCGCCGGACGCCTGCGCGCCCAGGGCGACGAGCACCGCGGCATCCACCTGCAGTGGCCGCACGAGCGCCACCACGTCGACTTCGTCGACCTGACGGGGCGCAGCGTGTGGGTCTACGGGCAGACCGAGGTGCAGAAGGACCTCGTCGACGCCGCCCGCGCACGCGGCCAGGACGTGCGCCACGAGGTGGCCGACGTCGCCCTGCACGACCTGGCCGGCGACCACCCGCACGTGACGTTCACCGACGCCTCGGGGAATCCGCAGCGCCTCGACGTCGACGCCGTCGTCGGCTGCGACGGGGCGTTCGGCCCCGGCCGGGCGGCCGTGCCCGAGGCGGTGCGCAGCTCCTGGAGCCGCACCTACCCGTACTCCTGGCTGGGGATCCTCGCCGACGTGCCGCCCTCCACCGACGAGCTCATCTACGCCTGGCACCCCGACGGCTTCGCCATGCACTCCATGCGCTCGGCCACCGTCAGCCGCCTGTACCTGCAGGTGCCCAACGGCACCGACGTCGCCGACTGGCCCGACGACCGGGTCTGGGACGCGCTGGCCACCCGCCTGGGCCACGGCCAGGACGGCTGGGAACTCACCCCGGGCCCCGTCACGGGCAAGAGCGTGCTGCCCATGCGCAGCTACGTGCAGACCCCCATGCGCCACGGCCGGCTGTTCCTGGCGGGCGACGCCGCGCACACCGTGCCTCCCACCGGCGCCAAGGGGCTGAACCTCGCCGTCGCCGACGTCGCCCTCCTCGCGCCCGCCCTGGCCGCGCTGCTGCGCGAGGGGAACCCCGCCCTCGCGGACGCCTACTCGGACACGGCGCTGCGGCGGGTGTGGCGCTGCACCCACTTCTCCTGGTGGATGACGACGATGCTGCACACCTCCGGCGACCCGTTCGACGAGCAGCTGCAGCTGTCGCAGCTGCGCTGGGTCGCCACCAGCGAAGCCGGTGCCGCGGGCCTGGCGGAGAACTACGCCGGGCTGCCGATCGGGTTCTGACCCCCGGGCGTCAGAAGGGGTACGGGGCGATCCCCGGGCGCACCGTCAGCCACTGGGTCTCGGTGAACGCCTCGATGTTCGCCTCCGCGCCGCCGGCACGCCCTCCGGTCCCGGAGGCGCCGACACCGCCGAACGGGACGTTCGCCGCGTCGGAGACGGTCTGCTCGTTGACGTGCACGATCCCGCTGGGGACCGCGTCGGCCACGCGCATGGCGACGCCCACGTCGCCGAGGATCCCCAGCGACAGCCCGTACGGGGTCGCCCGGGCCAGTTCGACGGCCTCGTCCACGTCGGAGAACGGCAGGACGGGCGCGACGGGGCCGAACACCTCCTGCTCCCACGCCGGCATCGAGGTCTCCACCTCGGCCAGCACGGTGGGCGAGTAGAACAGCCCCTCGTGCGTGCCGCCCGCCGCCAGCGTCGCGCCGGCGGCCACGGTGTCGCGCACGATCCGGTCGACGTGCGCGAGCTGCCGCTCGTCGATGATCGGGCCCAGCGCCACCTCGCCGCGGGCCGGGTCGCCCACCGGCAGCTCCCGGGCCTTGTCGGCCAGCAGGTGCACGTACTCGTCGTGCAGGCTCTCGTGGACCAGGTGCCGGCCGGTGGCCATGCAGATCTGACCCTGGTGCAGGAACGAGCCGAAGGCCCCCGCCGAGGCCGCCAGGGCCGGGTCCGCACCCGGCAGGACGATCAGGGCGTTGTTGCCACCGAGCTCCAGGTGGGTGCGCTTGAGGTGCTCCGCGCCCAGCGCGCCCACCCGCCGGCCGGCGGCGGTGGAGCCGGTGAACGCGACCACCCTGACCTCCGGGGCCGTCACCGCGGCCTCCCCGACGTCCGCCCCGCCCGGCAGCACGTGCAGCAGCCCCTCCGGCAGCCCCGCCTCCTGGAACACCCGCGCCAGGACCACCCCGCCGCACACGGGGGTGCGCGGGTCGGGCTTGAGCAGCACCGCGTTGCCCAGCGCCAGGGCGGGGGCGACCGCCCGGATCGACAGGATGAGCGGGAAGTTGAACGGCGCGATGACGGAGACGACCCCCGCCGGGCGGCGGCGCGCGAACGACCAGCGCCCCTGCTCGCCGGCCAGCACGGAGCCCGCCGGGTGCGTGGGCAGCGCCGCCGCCTCGTAGCACTCCTGCGCCGCGGTGCTCGTCTCCGTGGCGGCCTTGACGCCGATCGCGCCGGACTCGCGCACGATCCAGCCCTGCACCTCCGCTGCGTGCTGCTCCCACAGCGCCCCGGCGCGGCGCAGCACAGCGGCCCGCTCCGTCGGGTCCGTCGCCGCCCACCCCCGCTGAGCCGCGGCCGCCCGCGTCGCCGCGGTGCGCACGTCCTCCGGCGTCGCCGCGCCGACCCGGCCCAGGACGGCGCCGGTGGCCGGTTCGGTCACCTCGATCGTCCCGCCCGAGCCGGCCCGCCAGCCGCCGTCGAAGATCCCGCCCCGCCAGTCGTCCCCGAGCAGCACGCCCACCGGTTCGCCCCCTCCAGTCAGCCGACGCGTGCGACCAGTGGACCACGGCGGCCCCGGCGGGCCACGGCCGCGTCGCCCGCGCGGGCGAACCGCGCGGGCCCGCCCGCGCCGCTTCAGTAGGGTCGGCGCCGTGGGGGACCAGCCGGGGGACGGCGCCGAGCAGCCGTTCGTCGCCGTCCGCGACGCCTGCAAGGTCTACGACGACGGCCCGCGGCCGGTGACCGCGCTGCACCACGTGGACCTGGAGGTGCCGCGAGGGCGGTTCGTCAGCGTCATCGGCCCCTCCGGCTGCGGCAAGTCCACGCTCCTGCGGCTGGTGGCGGGCCTGGAGCAGCCCGGCTCCGGGGAGGTCCGCATCTGCGGCGAGACCCCCGCGCGCGCCACCGAGCGCAAGATGATCGGCTTCGTGCCGCAGACCCCCGCCCTGCTGCCGTGGCTGGACGTGCTGGGCAACGTGCGGGTGCTGGAGAAGGTGAACCGCGCCGCGCGCCGCCGCTCCGCTGCCGCGGCGCCGCCCGGCGAGCAGGGGCGCTGCGACCTGGCCGGCGACCCCGTGGCGCTGCTGCGCCGCCTCGGCCTGGGCGACGTGCTGCACCGCCGGCCCGGGCAGCTGTCCGGCGGCATGCAGCAGCGCACCGCCATCGCGCGCGCCTTCGCGCTGCAGCCGCAGGTCCTGCTCATGGACGAGCCGTTCTCGGCGTTGGACGAGTTCACCCGCGAGGCCGCGCAGCTGCAGCTGCTGGACGTGTGGCAGGAGCTGCGCACCACCGTCGTGTTCGTCACCCACTCCATCACCGAGGCGGTGCTGCTGTCCGACACCGTGGTCGTCATGGCCGCCGGGCCGGGGCGCGTCGCCGGGACCGTCCAGGTGGGACTGGACCGGCCCCGGCACTCCGGGCTGCTGGACTCCGCCGTGCTGCACGAGCACGAGCACCGGGTGCGCGAGCTGCTGTCCGACGCCTGGCGGGCCGAGGCGCGGAGCGCCTCGTGAGCCCTCGCGGGGCCCGCGGGGTCCCCGGGGTGCGCAGGGCCCGGCGCGTCGCGCGCCTCGCGCTGCACCCCCGCCGGTGGCTGCCGACCGCCGTGGCGCTGCTGGTGGCCGCTCTCGCCTGGCGGCACGTCGCGCGGGGCAACCCCTACGTGCTGCCCGCCCTGGGCGCGGTCGGCGGGCAGCTGGTGGACGAGCCCCTCTTCTACCTGAGCAACGCCTGGGTGACGCTGTCCGAGGCGCTGCTGGGGCTGGGGCTCGGGGCGGTGGCGGCGTTCGCCGTGGCCGTCGTGGTGTCGGAGTCGCTGCTGCTGCGCCGCGCGCTGATGCCGCTGGCGGTGGTGCTCAACGTCACGCCGGTCGTGGCGATCGCGCCCGCCCTCACGGTGGCCTTCGGGTTCGGGGTGTTCCCGAAGGTCCTCGTGGCGGCCCTGACGACGTTCTTCCCGCTGCTCATGAACACCGCCACGGGCCTGCGCTCCGTGCGCCGCGAGGTGCTGCAGGTCTTCCGCACCGTGCACGCCTCGCGCTGGGACGTGCTGGTGCGCCTGCGCTTCCCCAGCGCGCTGCCCTTCGTGTTCGCCGCGCTGCGGGTGGTGTTCCCCCTGTCGCTGGTCGGCGCGATCGTCGCGGAGTTCACCGCCCCGGGCGCGGCGGCCGGGCTGGGCACCGTCATCAGCGTGGCGTCCCAGAACTCCCAGCTGGACCGCGTCTTCGCCTCCATCGCGTGCCTGGCGCTGATGGGGACGCTGCTGCTGGCGGTGGTCACCGCGGTGGAGCGGCGGGTGCTGTCGTGGCACTCCTCGCAGCAGCGCTGAGACCGGCGGTGGGATCCTCGCCGCGGCACCCCGAGCACGACACCCCGACCAGGAGGCTCGCTTGAGCACCAGCTGCACCCGTCCGCGCCGCACCGCCCCCGCGCTGGCCGCGGCCCTGCTGCTGACCGGCTGCTCCGGCGGCACGGGCGACGCCGACGGCGGGGGGCGAGCGGCGCCCGCTGCGGGCCGGGGCTCGGCCGTCTCCGCCGAGCGGTGCGCGCAGAACGAGGCCGCGGGAACCGTCACCTACGTCACCGGGTACCAGTTCCAGGCGTCGGCGAGCATCCTCGACCCGGTCGCCGCCGAGGCCCTGGGGTACTTCGACGCGCTGTGCCTGGACGTGGAGATCCAGCCCGGCAGCGGCGAGACCGCGCAGAACGCCCAGCTCGTGGCCGCCGGCACCGCGCAGCTGTCCTCCATCGCCGGGGCGTCCGACGTGCTGGTCAACGTCGCCAACGGCGTGGACGTCACCGCCGTCGCCCTGTTCGGGCACGTGCCCGTGGCCACCCTGATGACCGGCCCGGACGTCACCGACCTGCGCCAGCTGGAGGGCACCACCCTGGGCCACAAGGGCGCCCTGCCGGTGACGATCGAGGCCATGCTGCGCACCGCGGGCGTGGACCTGGACCGCGTCGAGCAGGTCTCCGTCGGCTACGACCCCACCGTCCTGGTGCGCGGGCAGGTGCAGTCCCTGACCGGCTACAAGTCCAACGAGCCGCTCACCCTGCGGGAGCTGGGGGAGGAGGTCACCGAGTGGAACCCCGAGGACCACGGCGTCCCCGGCTCGATGGCCACCACGATCGTCGACCCCGGCTTCCTGGCCGAGCACCCCACCGCGGTGCAGGACTTCCTGCGCGCCCAGCTGCACGCCTACGCGCACTGCGAGGAGCACGCCGCCGAGTGCGTCGGGTACGCGGCGCAGAGCTCCCGGGCCGGGTACGACACCGAGCACAACCAGCGGGTCTGGGAGACCGAGACGCAGCTGATCGACTCCTCCCAGCCGGCCGGGCAGCCGCTGGGCGCGATCGACGCCGCCACCGTGCGCGCCGAGGCGGAGTTCCTGGTGGGCATGGGCCAGATCGACGCGGTGCCGGACGTGGACGCCCTCGTGGCCGAGGACGTCGTGGCGGGCCTGTACGAGGGCGCGGAGCTGATCTGGCCCGCCCCCTGACACCGGTGCCTCGCCGGCGGGGCGGGACGCGGGCGACGCCGTAGCATGGCCGGGCCATGTCGAGCCCCTCCAGCCGGCCCGGACGTCCCGATCGCGGGCGTCGCCGTCCCCCCCGGCCCTCCCGGTCCGGCCAGCGCGGGAGTCAGCGCGCTGGCTCCCCGCGCGAGCTGCCCGACGACCCCCGCGCGGCCGAGCTGGCCACCCGCCTGGCCGCCGTCTCGCTGCGCGACGAGGACCGGCTGCGCCGGCGCCTGGCCGTGCTGGCCCGCTCCGGCGACGCCGAGGCCCTGCGCCGCGGCCTGGACGACGTGGCGGCCCAGACCGCCGCGGCCGAGGAGCGCACCCGGCGCCGCGCCGCGGCGGTGCCCGCCCTGCACTACCCGGCCGAGCTGCCGGTCAGCCAGGAGAAGGACCGCATCGCCCGGGCGCTGCGCGAGCACCAGGTCGTCGTGGTCGCGGGGGAGACGGGGTCCGGCAAGACCACCCAGCTGCCCAAGGTGTGCCTGGAGATCGGCCGCGGGGTGCGCGGGCGCATCGGCCACACCCAGCCGCGGCGCATCGCCGCGCGAGCGGTGGCCGAGCGGGTCGCCGAGGAGCTGGGCACCGACGTCGGTGGCCTGGTCGGCTACGCGGTCCGGTTCACCGACACCGTCGGCGAGGACAGCCTCGTGAAGGTCATGACCGACGGCATCCTGCTGGCGGAGATCCAGCGCGACCCGGACCTGCTGCAGTACGACACCCTGGTCGTCGACGAGGCCCACGAGCGCAGCCTGACGATCGACTTCCTGCTGGGCTACCTGGCGCAGCTGCTGCCCCGCCGGCCCGAGCTGAAGCTCGTCATCACCTCGGCGACCATCGAGACCGAGCGGTTCTCGCAGCACTTCGGCGGTGCGCCGGTGCTGGAGGTCTCGGGCCGCACCTACCCCGTGGAGGTGCGCTACCGGCCGCTGGGCGCCGAGGAGCTGGCCGAGGAGCTGGCCGGCGAGCTGGACGACGACGCCGGCGAGACGCTGGACGTCGACGAGCCCGCGCTGCGCGAGGACGACCGCGACCAGACCGAGGGCATCGTCGACGCGGTGCGCGAGCTGGCCGCCGAGGGCCCCGGCGACGTCCTGGTGTTCCTGCCCGGTGAGCGCGAGATCCGCGACACCGCCGACGCCCTCGGCGACCTGCTGCGGGAGCGGGAGTTCCGCGACACCGAGGTGCTGCCGCTGTTCGCGCGGCTGAGCGCCGAGGAGCAGCACCGCGTGTTCCGCCCGCACCGGGGGCGGCGGATCGTGCTGTCCACCAACGTCGCGGAGACGTCGCTGACCGTCCCGGGCATCCGCTACGTCGTCGACGCCGGCACCGCCCGGATCTCGCGCTACAGCCACCGCACGAAGGTGCAGCGGCTGCCGGTGGAGAAGGTCTCGCAGGCTTCCGCGAACCAGCGCGCGGGGCGCTGCGGCCGCGTCGCCGACGGCATCTGCATCCGGCTGTACTCCCAGGCCGACTTCGAGGCCCGCCCGAAGTACACCGACCCGGAGATCCTGCGCACCAACCTCGCCGCGGTCATCCTGCAGATGGCCTCCCTGGGGCTGGGCGACATCGCCGCGTTCCCGTTCGTCGAGCCGCCGGAGGCGCGGGCGATCGCCGACGGCCTGGCGCTGCTGGCCGAGCTGGGCGCGCTGGAACCGGCCCGGCCGTCCGACCGGGGCGTGCCGCGGCTGACCCGCACCGGCCGCGACCTGGCCCGCCTGCCCATCGACCCGCGGCTGGGCCGGATGGTCCTGGAGGGCCGGGCGAACTCCTGCCTGCACGACGTCCTGGTCGTGGTGGCGGCGCTGTCGGTGCAGGACCCCCGCGAACGGCCGCTGGAGCAGCGCGAGCGCGCCGCGCAGCTGCACGCCCGGTTCCGCCACGAGCGCTCGGACTTCCTCACCTACCTGAACCTGTGGAACTACCTGCAGCACCTGCAGCGCGACCTGTCGTCCTCGGCGTTCCGCCGCCGGGTCAAGGCGGAGATGCTGCACTTCCTGCGCATCCGCGAGTGGCAGGACACCTACCACCAGCTGCGCCGCGTCACCCGCGACCTCGGCTTCGAGGTGCAGGTGCCCGAGGTGGAGGACCCCGCCGAGGGCGAGGTGCTGCCCCCCGCCCGGTACGACGGCGACGCGGTGCACCGGTCGCTGCTGGCCGGGCTGCTGGGCAACATCGGCCTGAAGGACGTGCGCGAGGAGAAGCGCGACGCACGCCGGGGCCGCGGGGACGGCCCCCGCCAGCAGGAGTACCTCGGCGCCCGCGGCGCGAAGTTCGCGCTGTTCCCCGGCTCCGCCCTGGGCCGGCGCAACCCCGACTGGGTGGTGGCCGCCGAGCTGGTGGAGACCACGCGCCTGTGGGCCCGGGTCGCCGCGGCGATCGACCCGCGCTGGATCGAGCCGCTGGCCGAGCACGTCGTCAAGCGCCAGCACTCCGAGCCCCGGTGGTCCCGCAAGCGCGCCGCGGTCGTCGCCACCGAGCGCGTCACCCTCTACGGGGTGCCGGTCGTGACCGGTCGCACCGTCGCCTACGGCGGGATCGACCCGGAGCTGTCGCGGGAGCTGTTCATCCGGCACGCCCTCGTGGAGGGCGACTTCGAGACCCGCCACGAGTTCTTCGCCCGCAACCGGGAACTGCTGCAGGAGGCCGAGGAGCTGGAGCACCGGGCGCGGCGGCGCGACATCGTCGTCGACGACGAGGTCCTGTTCGCCTTCTACGACGCGCGGATCCCCGCCGACGTCGTCTCCGGCCGCCACTTCGACGGCTGGTGGAAGCAGGCGCGGCGCACCGACCCCGACCTGCTGACCTTCGACCCGGCCATGCTCGTGGCCGACGACGCCGCGGTCAGCGAGGAGGAGTTCCCCCGCACGTGGCGGCAGGGCGACCTGGAGCTGCCCCTGACGTACGTGTTCGAGCCCGGCTCCCCGCGCGACGGCGTGACGGTGGACGTCCCGCTGGAGGTCGTCAACCGCTTCGACGAGCGCGACCTGCTGTGGCAGGTCCCGGGTTTCCGGCACGAGCTCGTCACCGCGATGCTGCGCTCGCTGCCCAAGCAGCTGCGCAAGAACCTCGCCCCGGCCCCCGACAAGGCCGCCCGGTTCCTCGAGCGCGTCAGCCCCCGCCAGGAGGACTTCTGGGCGGCCTTCGAGGCCGAGCTGCCCCGCCTGGGCGACGGGACGGAGATCTACGCCGAGGACGTGGACTGGTCGCGGGTGCCCGCCCACCTGCGACCGACCGTCCGCATCACCGCCGCCGACGGCTCGGTGCTGGCCGAGGGCAAGGACTTCGCCCGGCTGCGCGAGGCCGTGTCGGTGCAGGTGCGCGAGACGATCGCCGAAGCCGCCGACGAGCTCGCGCGCACCGGTGCCACCGCCTGGCCGGCCGACCCCGGCCCCGCGGACCTGCCCGCGCTCATCCCCGGCACCCACACCACGGTGCGCCGCGGCAGCGAGGTCGTCTCCTTCCCGGCGCTGGTCGACGAGGGCGCGTCGGTGGGCCTGCGCACCTTCGCCACCGCCGCCGAGGCCGCGCACGCCCACCGGGCCGGCACGGTGAGGCTGCTGCTGCTCGTGCTGCCCTCCCCGTTGCGGGCGGTGCAGTCCGGCCTGCCCAACGACGCCAAGCTGCTGCTGGCGCGCGCCCCGCACGGCAACGCCGCCGCCGTGCTCGAGGACTGCCTGCGCGCCGCCGTCGAGAAGCGGCTGGACGCCGCCGGCGGCCCGGTGCGCAGCGCAGCGGACTTCGCCCGCCTCGCGCGGGAGGTCGGGAGCGGGCTGCTGTCCACGACCACCGAGGTCGTCGACCGCGCGCTGCGCGTGCTGCGCTCGGCCGCGGAGGTGGAGCGGGCGATCTCGCGCACCAGCAGCCTGGCGCTCGTGGCCTCGCTGGCGGACGTGCGCGAGCAGTTCACCGGGCTGGTCCACGCGGGGTTCGTCACCGACGCCGGTGCCGACCGGCTGCCGGACCTGCTGCGGTACCTGCAGGGGATCCTGCGGCGGCTGGCGACGATGCCCGAGAACCCCCAGCGCGACCGGGTGCGGATGGCGGAGTTCGCCCGGGTGCGCGACGAGCACGCCGCGCACCTGCGCCGGGCCGGTGCGACGGTGCCGCCTGAGCTGGTGCGGATCCGCTGGGCGCTGGAGGAGCTGCGGTTGCAGAAGTTCTCCCAGCCCGTGCCCACCGCCGGTCCGGTCAGCGACGAGCGGATCCTCAAGGCCCTCGCCGAGCTCGGCTGATCCGCTGCGGCGCAACAGATTCACCTCTTGCGCTCACCGTCCGCGAGTGCTAACACTGGTGGTGCGGGCGCGGGAAGGCCCCGGCCCGCGAGGGAAGCAGTCGCATCTGGTGTGGATCATCGGAGGTGGTTGTGGTGTTGATGCGGACCGACCCGTTCCGCGAGCTCGACCGGCTGACCCAGCAGGTGCTGGGGACCACGGCGCGGCCGGCTGCGATGCCGATGGACGCCTGGCGCAGCGGCGAGGAGTTCGTCGTGGAGTTCGATCTGCCCGGCGTGGACCCGTCCAGCGTGGAGCTGGACGTGGAGCGCAACGTGCTGACCGTCAAGGCGCAGCGTCCCGTCAACGAGAGCACCGAGGAGATGATCGCGGCCGAGCGCCCGCGCGGCGTGTTCAGCCGCCAGCTCATCCTCGGTGACAACCTCGACACCGAGCGGATCTCGGCGTCCTACCGCTCCGGCGTCCTGACGCTGCGCGTGCCGGTGGCCGAGCGCGCCAAGCCGCGGCGCATCGCCGTCGAGGTCGCCGACGACAGCGCTGACGCGGGTGCCCGCGAGCAGCAGGCCATCGGCGCCTGAGACGAGTCCGACGTGACCGGGACGACGGCCGGCGCGCCGCCGCACGAGGCGTTCTGCGAGCTGCTGGGTGCGGACCCGGACTGGGTCCGCGTCGAGTTCGAGGCGCTCGTGGCGGCGGGCTGGCGGGGAGGAGGTGTGCGCAGGGCCGCGGGGAGCGTGGACGCGCCCCGTCCGGCGGGGCCGGTCGACCGGCTCGCGCCGCGCTCGCGGCGGCCCGCCCCGCTCAGGCGCGGGCGGGCCCCGGTGGAGCGACCGCCGCGCCGGGAGCGCTCGCCCCCGCGCGCGACCTGCGCACCGGCGGGCCCGGGCCGTGGCGCGGGGTCAGGCGACCGGCACCTCGAGCGGCCGCACGGCCACCGGCGCACCCGTCAGCAGCGACTCCTGCGCCGCGTCGGCGACGCGGGAGGCGGCGACGGCGTCCGCCGGGTGGCACAGGTCCCCCTCGACGCCGTTCACCAGGTCCACGAAGGCCGCGACCTCCGCGCGGTAGGCGTCGGAGAAGCGCTCGGCGAACGTCGCGTGCGGCGGTCCCGGCGGGAAGGCGACCCCCGTCTCCGCCGAGCGGGCCGCCATCCGGTCGTCCATCCCGACCACCACGGTGCCGAGCGACCCCTGCAGCTCCAGGCGCACGTCGTGCCCGGCGCCGTTGTACCGCGAGGCCGTCACGACCGCGAGCGTCCCGTCGTCGAGCGTGCACACCGCCAGCGCGGTGTCCACGTCGCCGACCCGGCCGATCTCCGGGTCGCCGTTGTTGGAGCCGCGCGCGTAGACCTCCACGACCTCCCGGCCAGTGATCCAGCGCAGCACGTCGAAGTCGTGCACGCTGCAGTCGCGGAACAGCCCGCCGGAGGTCGCCAGGAACGACACCGGCGGAGGGGCGGCGTCGCAGGTGACGGCGCGCACCGCGTGCAGCCAGCCCAGCTCCCCGGCGTCGAAGGCCCGCTTGGCCTCGCGGTAGCCCGCGTCGTGGCGGCGCTGGTGGCCGATGCGCACGACGCCCCCGCGGGCCGCGACGTGCTCGAGCACGGGCAGCGACAGGGCGACGTCGGGGGCGACGGGCTTCTCGCACAGCACCGGGACGCCCGCCTCGACGCCGGCGCGGATGAGCCCGGGGTGCGCAGCGGTCCCGGTGGCCACGACCAGGCCGTCGATCCCGCTGCGCAGCAGCGCCTCCACGCTCTCGGCCACCCGTGGCGCCGCGCCGTCGGCGGGCAGGGCGGCGGCGACCGCGCGAGCCCGTGCCGGGTCGGCGTCGGCGAGCGTGAGCGTCCCGACGCCGGGGGTGGTCGCGAGGTTCGCGGCGTGCATCGCGCCGATCCGGCCGACGCCGGCCAGGCCGAGGTGGAGATCGGGCACGAGGGGCCTCCAGTGCGGTGAGCAGGGCGTTGGACCGGTCCAACGAGCGATACCGTGGAGCCCGCGGGCAGCGGCTGTCAAGGGACCGCCCCGACGTCGTCGCGAGGGGGGCGCCGTGCAGGACCCGGTGGCGGGCGGTGGGCCGCGCCCCACGATCCGCAGCGTCGCCGAGCGCGCCGGCGTGTCCAAGTCCCTGGTGTCCCTCGTCCTGCAGGGCTCCCCACGGGTGGGCGACGCGCGCCGCCGCGCCGTGCTGGCGGCCGTGCAGGAGCTCGGCTACCGGCCCGACCCCGCCGCGCGCAGCCTCGCCGAACGGCGCACCCGCACCGTCGGCGTCCTCCTGGACGACCTGCGCAACCCGTGGTTCGTGGACCTCCTGGAGGGCCTGCGCCCCGTTCTGCGCGCCGCCGGCCTGCGCCCGGTGCTGGGGGACACCGGCGCCGAGCCCGAGGCGGCGCGCACGTTCACGCAGCTGCGGGTGGACGGGCTCGTCGTGGTCGGCACGCGCGAGGACCCCGGGGCCGTCGCGCAGGTCGCCGAGGCCGCCGCCGCCGTCCCCACCGTCCTGGCGGGCACCCGCGACGCGGTCCACGCCGACGTCGTCGCCGACGACGGCCGGGCCGGGGTGCGCCTCGTCGTGGAGCACCTCCTCGCCCTCGGCCACCGGCGCCTGGCCCACGTCGCCGGCGCAGGAGCCGTCGGACGCGTGCGCCGGGCGGCGTTCGAGGAGGCCGCCGCCGCGGCCGGGGTCAGCGCCACCGTCGTCGAGGCCGACATGACCGAGGACGGCGGCCACCGCGCCGGGCTGCGCCTGCTCAGCGGTCCGCACCGTCCCACCGCCGTCCTGGCGGCCAACGACGTGTCCGCCCTCGGCCTGCTCGCCGCCGCCGGCGACCTCGGCCTGCGCGTGCCCCGCGACCTCTCCGTCGCCGGGTACGACGACACGTCGCTGGCCGCGCTGCGCAGCGTCTCCCTCACCAGCGTCGACAACCGCAGCCACGACGTCGGCCGCCGCGCCGGTGAACTGCTCCTGGCGCGGATCGCCGACCCCGCGGCGCCTCCGCGCACCGAGCTGCTGGCGCCGCGCCTGGCGCAGCGGCGCACCACGGCACCGCCTCCGGTGGAGGGTGCCTGACCCCGTCGGGGCCCCGGCCCGGTGCGGCCGTGGAGGCGGTGCTGCAACCCGCCCCCGCCGGCGGGGGCGGTCACGCGGTGCGGTGCAGGTCGGCCTCGTGGACCTCGTGGGCCAGCTCGCCAGTGCGTACGAACCGCTCGACCTCCTCGACCGCGCAGGTCCCCAGGCGCCGCAGCTCGTTGCCGAGCGACCCGGCCACGTGCGGTGTCAGGAGCACCCCGGGCGCGTCGAACAGCGGGTGGTCCGGCGGCAGCGGCTCGGGGTCGGTGACGTCCAGCACCGCGTCCAGGCGGCCGCTGAGGACCTCCGGCACCAGGGCCCGGGTGTCGATCAGCGAACCGCGCGCCGTGTTGACGATCGTCGTGCCGTCGCGCATCAGGGCGAGTTCCGGCGCGCCGATCAGGTGGTGCGTCTCCGGCAGCGCCGGGGCGTGGAGGCTGACCACGTCGGCGCGCGCGAGCAGGTCGTGCAGCCCGGTCGCCTCGGCGCCCAGGTCGCGGGCCTCCTGCGGCGTCACCCAGGGGTCGTGCAGGAGCGGCTCGACGTCGAAGGGGCGCAGCAGCTCCAGCAGCCGCCGCCCGGTGCGCGAGGCGCCGACGACCCCGACGACGAGGCCGTTGTTGCCGAACGGGGCCCGCGCCGACCACGCCGTCAGGGACCGGTGCTGCGCGTAGGCGCGCGAGGACTCCAGGACCCGCTTGCCGGCCAGCAGCACCACGGCCAGCGCGTACTCGGCGACCGGGCGGGCGTTCACCGAGGCGCTGCTGGAGACCCGGACGCCCCGCTCCCACACCGCGGCCGGCGCGAGCCGCTTGACGCTGCCCCCGGTGTGGACGACCACGCGCAGCCGGCGCGCGGACGCCAGCACCCCGGCGTCCAGGACGGGTGCGCCCCAGCCGGTCAGGAGGACCTCCGCGGCTCCCAGGGCCCGGCGCGAGCGGGGGTCGTCCACGGCGCTCACCACCCCCGGTGCCAGGTCGACGCAGGCGTGCAGGCGCCGCAGGGCCGCCGCGTCGAAGAGGTCGCCCACCAGGCCGGGGTCCCCCAGCGCGATGGCGCCGCACAGCCGGTTCACCGGGCCGCCTCGCGACCGCGCGGGACGACGTCGACGTGACCGTCGCGCCAGCGCACCCGCACCGGTCCGGAGCCCCCGGCCTCCACCGCCGCCACGGCGTCCAGGTCGCGGTCCTCGCCGGCAGCCGAGAGCACCACCAGCGTCGCCATCACGCGGTGCGCGGCGACGTGGCCGCGGCTGCGCAGCCACGGGGTCGCGGAGGCGGGCCCGAAGGGGTCCGCCCCCGTGCGCCGACCGGCACCGGTCAGCACCGGTCCGGTCAGGGCCCGCACCAGCGACGTGGTCCCGTCACCGCGCCGCACGCGCACCCAGTCCTCGCCCTCCTCCACGACGAGGCCGGCCGCCGAGCCCGCGGCCAGGGGCCACCCGCCGACGTGGACGGCGAACGGCCCGGTGCAGCGCGGCCACAGGGCCTCCTCGTCGGTCCCGGCGAGCTCCGGCGGTGCGTCCGGGGACGCCCCCGGCGCACCGGGGAGCTCGTCCCACCACGCCAGGCGCACCTCGAAGCGGCCCCGGGCCACCGAGGCGGTCGTCAGGCGGGGACCGCGGCGCAACCGCGCCCACACCGCGGCGCCCCCGCTCTCGCCCTCACCGTCGTCCCCACCCGCTGCGGGCAGGTCCAGCCAGTGCACGTGCGAGCGCGAGACCGCCACGCCGCCGGACAGGTGCAGCGGCTCGGCGTCGCCCCGGTGGGAGGGGGCGCCGCGCTCGTCCAGCAGGGCGACGTGGGAGTCGGTGGGGGCGGCGATCGCACCGGGGGACAGTTGCGGTGAGGTCCTGTTCGAGTAGCCCTGCCGGTCGTAGAACGGGTCGTCCGCCCGTGCCGCGGGCACCGGTTCCAGGGACCGCTGGGACCCGTGGTTGAGCACGCGGACGGTGCCGTCGCCCGGCGTGCACAGCACGAGCCAGCCGGGCACCGGCAGGAGCGTCACGCGCTCGCGCCGCCACGCCGGCGGGGTGGCCGGCTCGGCGCACCAGACGGGGTGCTGCGCGCCCAGCAGCAGCCCCAGGAAACCCTTGCTCGCCCAGTACGGCGAACCGGCTCCCGTGTACAGCTGCCGCAGGCGCGGGAACGGGCGGTGCCACCCCACGCTGAGCAGGCCGCGCCCGTCGAGCGCACCGCAGGAGGTGAAGTGCTCCAGCACGGCGGAGGCCAGCGCCCGGGTCTGCCCCGCCTCCAGCGGGGTGGCCCCGGCGATCGCACCGGCCCAGAACGGGGCCAGCACCGCGAACCGGTACGTCGCCGAGCGGCCGTGCAGCACCGGGGCACCGGTGGCCCCGACCAGGTGCTGGGCCTGGCCGAGGTACTCGCGCAACCGCCCGGCGTGCAGCGGTTCCAGCGCGTGCCCCCGGATCCGCGCGCGCAGCAGCGGGTACAGGTGCCACGCCCAGCCCGTGTAGTTGTCGAACGTCCGCAGCCGCCCCCGGTGGTCGCAGCCGTCGGAGTACCAGCCGTCGCCGACGTACAGGGTCTCCTGCAGCTCCTCGTTGCGGTCCAGGTCCTCCTGCCGCCAAGGCCCGCCGACCTCGGCGAGGAACGCCTCCACGACGTTCTGGAACCACAGCCAGTTGTTGCGGTACCCCGACGTGCCGACGATCCCGGCGAGCCACTCGACCGTCCGCTGCCGGGTGCCCTCGTCGAGCCGGTCCCACAGCCACGGGCGTGTCTCGGACAGGGCGACGGCCACGGACGCGGCCTCGACGACGGCCTGGCGGCGCTCGCCGACCCGGGGCCAGCGCTCCGGGCCGGCGGGGTCCGTGCCGCTGCGCAGCCCGGCGGCGTACCGCTCGAGGTGGCCGTGCGGGTCGTCGCCGTCCTCGCCCCGCACGCGGAAGGCGGCCAGCAGGAACGTCCGCGCGTAGCCCTCCAGCCCGTCGCTCCAGGCCCCCGAGGCGCTCACCGGTCCCGGCAGCCGCAGCAGAGCGCCGCCGGGGGAGGCGTGGGGGCGGGTCGCCAGGAGCAGGTCGTCGGCCGTCGCGAGCCAGTGCCGGCGGTCCGTCGCCGGGACCGGGTGCTCGCGACCGCGCACCGGTGCGCTGAGGGAGGTCACCACCGCATCCTGGACCGCCAGGACAGCGACGCCGGACGAACGGACACTTCCCGACATGGCCGATCAGGACGGGCCCACCGCAGCCGGTGCACCCCGCAGCACCACCCCGCGCGCCGCCTCGGCGCACCTGCCACGGGCGCGCCACGAGCACCTCCTCCGGCAGGTCGAGCTGCACGGCAGCGTCCGCTCCGCCCGCGCGGCCGCTGAGCTGGGCGTCTCGGAGGTGACGGTCCGGTGCGACATCGTGGAGCTGGAGCGCGCCGGGCTGCTGGCGCGCGTGCACGGCGGGGCGATCGCCCTCGCCTCGGCCGGTGCCCCGCAGGCGGCTCGCCTGCTGGTGGGTGTGGTCGTGCCGGGCACCACCGTGCACTTCCCGGACGTGGTCCGCGGCATGGAGTCGATCTCGCACGCCCAGCACGCCCGCCTCGTGCTGGGGGTCTCCCACTACCGGCCGGACGTCGAGGAGAAGCAGGTCGCCCGGCTCCTGGCCCTGGGCGTGGACGGCCTGCTCCTGGCGCCCACCGCCCGCGGTCGCGGGGAGGAGGAGATCGCCTCCTGGATCACGTCCATCCCGGTGCCCACGCTGCTCCTGGAGCGCCGCTTCGGCTCCATGGCGCTGCGCGGCTTCGACTCGGTGCGCACCGACCACGCCCACGGCGCTGCCCTCGCGGTCGACCACTTCGCCGCGCTCGGGCACCGCCGCGTCGCGCTCGCGGTCTACGACAGGACGCCCACCGCGCCGTCCGTGCGCGACGGCCACCGGGAGGCCTCCCGCCGGCACGCCCTCGCCGCGGCACCGGACGTCCGGCTGCCCAAGGGCGAGGAGGACCCCGAGGCCCTCGAGGAGGCCCTCCACGCGCTCCTGGACGAGTGCGCCGCCACGGGCACCACCTCGGTCCTCGTGCACACCGACGACCACGCGACCCGGCTCGTGGAGGCTGCCCTGGACCGGGGCCTGGACGTGCCCCGCGACCTCGCGGTCGTGGCCTACGACGACGAGGTCGCCGGGTTCGCGCCGGTGCCCCTCACCGCGGTCACCCCGCCCCGCCGCGCCCTGGGCCGGGAGGCGCTGCGCACGCTCGTGGAGCGGGTGGGCGAGACGGGGCCGCGCGGCCCGGCCCGGCACGTCGAGCTGCTGCCGACCCTCACCGTGCGCCGCTCCTGCGGTCCGCCCACGCCCGCGAGCCCCCGGTGACCGCCCCCGGTGAGCACTTCTGTCCGTTTCGCCCGACGGCCCCCGCCGCCGCCCGCAGCATGGCGGGGTCAGCGCGCTGGACCCCCGGCGCGAGGTCGGCGAGCGAGGAGGCTCACGATGAGGTCACCCGGTGCGGCGAACGCGTCCGTCGGCAGTGCACCCGGTGGTGACGGGACCGCGCACGGGGCCGGCGCCGCCCGGGAGCGGGAGGTGCGCCGTCCGCGCGAGCTGCGCCGGCTCCTCGCCGCGGGCGTCGCCGCCGTCCTGCTGGCCGGCTGCGGCGGCGCGAGCGGAACACCGGGCGACGGCGGGGACGTCGTGCTCGACTTCGCCTGGTGGGGCGACAAGACCCGCGCCGAGAGGTACGAGCAGGCCGTCGCCCTGTTCGAGGAGGCGAACCCCGGCGTCGACGTGCGCACCCGCTACGCCTCGTGGGGCGACTACTGGACCGCCCGCAACACCGAGGCCGCCGGCGGCCAGCTGCCCGACGTGTTCCAGATGGACATCGCCTACCTCACCGACTACGCCGGCAGCGGCCGCATCGCCCCGCTCGACGAGCACGTCGGTGAGGGCATCGACCTGAGCGCGCTGCCCGAGTCCCTCCTGCCGTCCGCACGCGTCGACGGGCAGACCTACGCCGTCCCGACGAGCACCAACACCCTCACCACCGTCGTCAACACCGACCTGCTGGGCGAGCTCGGCGTCCCCCTCCCCGACGAGGACACCACCTGGGACGAGTACGACACGTTCCTCGCCGACGTGGCCGCCGCCGGGGCGTCGAGGACCCCTCCGGTGCACGGGTCCAACGACTACACGCACGTCGTGTGGCTGTTCCACATCTGGCTCGGGCAGCAGGGGAAGTCGATGTTCCAGGACGGTGAGCTGGGGTTCACCGAGGCCGACCTCGCCGAGTGGTGGGGGCGGGCGCGGGCCTTGCACGAGAACGGCGCCTTCCTGCCGCCCCAGCGGGTGGAGCAGATCGAGGGCGCCGACTCCATCGGGCTGGGGGAGACGGCCGCCGAGATCAGCTGGGACAACTTCCTCGTGCGCTTCAGCGAAGGCAGCGGGGGGGCGGCCATGACGCTGCTGCCTCCGCCGGCGGACGACCCGGACGAGCGGGGGATGTTCCTCAAGCCCTCGCTGATGCTCGCCATGGGGGCGGGCACGGAGCACCCGGAGGAGGCCGCCGCGCTCATCGACTTCATCACCAACGACCCGCAGGTCGGCGCCGTCTTCGGCATGTCCCGCGGGGTGCCCGCCTCCGCCACGGCCCTCGAGGGGTTCGAGCCGGCCGGCCTGGACCAGCAGATCCTCGCCTACGAGGAGTCGCTGGAGCCCTACCTGACCAGTTCACCGCCCCCGCCCGTGGCCGGTTTCGGTTCCCTGGAGACCGCGTTCACCCGGATCGGCCAGGACCTGGCGCACGGCTCGATCTCCGTGGACGAGGCCGTCGAGCAGTGGTTCACGGAGGCGGAGTCGGCGCTGCAGCAGTAGGCCGCTGCGCCGGGGTGTTCAGCCGTAGTGCCGCGAGGTGGAGGCGCGCTGCGCCTCCTCCAGCGCCGCGAAGCGCGCCTCGGCGTGCGGCGGCAGCACGCGGCGCTCGCGCACCAGCCACGGCACCCCGCGCACCGCGTCCAGGACCCCCAGGGCGCTGGTGCGGTCGCGCGGCACCGTGCGCAGCAGGAAACCGGTGCGCCGCAGCGCCGCCGGGACCGGTCGGCGCAGCCACGTGAACCACAGGGTGTTGCGCACCCCGTGCCGGCGGCGCAGCAGCGACTCGCGCAGCACCGACGCCTGGTGGTGCACCGTCAGGTCCTCCAGGTAGCACAGCTCCCAGCCCGCCGCGGCGAGGTCGGCCGCCAGCAGCTCCTCCTCCCCGCCCAGCCACAGGCGCCGGGAGAAACCCCCCACCTGCAGGAACGCGTCGCGGCGCACCACCGACGCCCCCGCCAGGAAGCTGCCCAGCGCAGGGCCCGGCAGGCCCGGTGCGCCCCGCACGGGGGAGTCGCGCAGCTCGGCGACGATCCCGTCCTCCACCGAGCCCGGTTCCACGACGATGCGGGCGGTGAGCACCGCCACGCGCGGGTCGGCGTCCAGGACGTCCGCCGCGCGCGCCAGTGACCCCGGGTCCCACCAGGTGTCGTCGTCGCAGAACGCCACGTACGGGGTGCTCGCGCTGGCCACCCCGGTGTTGCGGGCCACCGCGCCCTGGTTCTCCGGCAGCACCACCACGTCGAGGCGGTCCGCGCCGGCGCTGCCGCGCGGGTGGCGCTCCCGCAGCGCCTGCGCGGTGCCGTCGGTGGACCCGTTGTCCAGCACGATGACCCGCGGGCGTTCCGGCAGCCGCAGCAGCCGGCCCACGGCCCTGAGCGCTTCCTCGCGCCGCTGCCAGGTGATGACGACGACGGTCACCCGCTCGTCGGGCGCCCCGAGGGGGATCGGGTCCGCCGCGCTCACGCCCCGCGCTCCGCGAGCACGCGCAGCCGGCGCTCCACCTCCGGCGAGGGCCGCCGCCGTTCCCGCAGCGCCCGCGGCAGGCGCGGCAGCGCGTCCAGCGCCGAGCGGCGGTGCTCACCGCCGCCGGCCAGCCAGCGCGCGGTCGTCGCGGCCGCCACCGGCAGCGGCCGGCGCATCCACGCCGTCAGCAGCTCGTTGCGCCCCAGCAGCTCGCGCCGCACGTGCGCGGGGGACCGGCTGGTCGAGGGGTGGTGGTGGGCCACCACCTCGTCCACGTACGCCAGACCCCACCCGGCCGCCACCAGGTCGTAGGTGAGCCGCTCCTCCTCCCCGGCGAAGAACACCACGTCGTCGAAACCGCCCGCCGACAGGAACGCCTCGCGGCGCACCACCGCCGTGCAGGCCAGGAACCCCATGACGTCCGGGCCCGGCAGGTCCGGGCTGCGCCCCCACGGCGCGGAGGCCATGTCCGTGCAGATCGGGTCCAGGTCCTCGGCGGGCCCCACCAGGGTCCGCGCGGCCAGCAGCGCCATCCGCGGGTGCGCGGCGAACACCTCCGCTGCGCGCGCCAGCGCCCCCGGCGCCCACCACGAGTCGTCGTCGGCGAACGCCACCAGTTCCGTGCGCGCCGCCCGCACCCCCAGGTTGCGGGCCGTGGCCCCCAGGTTCCGGCCCGGCTGCAGCAGCCGCAGCGGCGGCAGCCCGGCGCCCTCGCGCCGCTGCGACTCCGCCCGCACCACCTCCACGCTGCCGTCGGTGGAGCCGTTGTCCACCACCACCACCGGCGCCTCGTGGCGCGGCAGGGTGGTGCGCAGGTCGTCGGCGCGGTCGCGGGTCGCGACGACGACCGTCACGTCCGGGGTCGTGGGGGAGGCGCTCACCCGCCGGACGGTAGCGGCGACACGCCGCGGCGGCTCGGCGGGGCGGACGGGCGTGTCGGTCGCGGGGGTGGTTGCATCACCCCCGTGACCGAGACCCCGCAGGACAGCCCCCCGGCGGTGGAGACCGCCGTCCCCTCCGGGACCCTGGACGTGCGGCGCTTCTCCCGGGCCGTCGTCACCGGTGGCGCCGGGTTCCTGGGCAGCCACCTGTGCGAGGCGCTGCTCGACGCCGGGGTCGAGGTCGTGTGCCTGGACAACTTCCTCACCGGCGGTCCGGTGAACGTCGAGCACCTCACCGACCGCGCGGGGTTCACCCTGCGGCGCTGCGACATCACCGAGTACGTGCACGTGCCCGGCCCGGTGGACCTCGTTCTGCACTTCGCCTCCCCGGCCTCGCCGGTGGACTACCTCAAGCTGCCGCTGGAGACGCTCAAGGTCGGTGCCACGGGCACCTGGCACGCCCTGGGCCTGGCCAAGGACAAGGGCGCGAGGTTCCTGCTGGCCTCCACCTCCGAGACGTACGGCGACCCGCAGGTGCACCCCCAGCCCGAGACGTACTGGGGGCACGTCAACCCCGTCGGCCCGCGCGGCGTGTACGACGAGGCCAAGCGCTACGCCGAGGCCCTGACCACCGCCTACCGCACCACCCACCGCGTCGACACCGCCATCGTGCGCATCTTCAACACCTACGGCCCGCGCATGCGCGCCGCCGACGGCCGGGCCATCCCCACCTTCATCCGCCAGGCCCTGGCCGGTGAGCCGGTCACCGTGGCCGGTGACGGGCAGCAGACCCGCTCCATCTGCTACGTCGACGACCTCGTCGCCGGCATCCTCGCGCTGGCGGCCAGCGGCCACCCCGGGCCGATGAACATCGGCAACCCCGAGGAGCTGACCGTCAGGGAGATCGCCGAGGACGTCGTCCGCGCCGCCGGGTCCACCTCGCCGATCGAGTTCGTCCCGCGGCCTCAGGACGACCCGCAGGTCCGCCGCCCCGACACGACCCTCGCCCGGACCGTCCTGGGCTGGAAGCCCGAGGTCGACTGGGCCGAGGGGCTGCGCCGGACCGTGGAGTGGTTCCGCGCCACGGGCGCCTGAGCGGTGCCGCGCGTAGTGTCGAGGGGGTGAGCGTCGCCCCCGTCCGCCCCGTCGTCCTCGGTGACCGCTTCGCCCGCGAGCTGCCGGAGATGGCGGTGCCCTGGCGGGCCGAGCAGGCCCCCGACCCCCGGCTGCTCGTCCTCGACGAGGAGCTGGCCGCCGAGCTGGGCCTGGACGCCTCCTGGCTGCGCAGCGCCGACGGCGTGCGGTTCCTGGTCGGCGCGGCCGTCCCCGACGGTGCCGCGCCGGTGGCGCAGGCCTACGCCGGGCACCAGTTCGGCGGGTTCGTCCCGCGCCTCGGCGACGGGCGCGCGCTCCTGCTCGGCGAGCTCACCGACAGCGCCGGCCACCTGCGCGACCTGCACCTGAAGGGCTCCGGGCGAACGCCCTTCGCCCGCGGCGGCGACGGCCTGGCCGCCGTCGGCCCGATGCTGCGCGAGCACCTCGTCAGCCGCGCGATGCACGCCCTGGGAGTGCCCACGACCCGGTCCCTCGCCGTGGTGGCCACCGGGCGCGCGGTGCGCCGCGAGGAGGTCCTGCCGGGGGCCGTGCTCGCGCGGGTGGCGAGCAGCCACCTGCGCGTCGGCAGCGTCCAGTACGCCCGCGCCACGGGCGACCCCGACCTGCTGCGCCGCCTCGCCGACCACGCGATCAGCCGCCACCACCCCGCCGCCGCGCAGGCCGAGAACCCGTACCTCGCGCTGTTCGAGGCCGTCGTCGCCGCCCAGGCCCCGCTGATCGCGCGGTGGATGCTCGTGGGGTTCGTCCACGGCGTGATGAACACCGACAACACGACGCTCTCCGGCGAGACGATCGACTACGGCCCGTGCGCCTTCCTCGACGCCTACGACCCGGCGGCGGTCTACAGCTCCATCGACCACGGCGGGCGGTACGCCTACGGCAACCAGCCGGCCGTGGCCGAGTGGAACCTCGCCCGCCTGGCCGAGGCGCTCCTGCCCCTCCTGCACGAGGACGAGGAGCGGGCGGTCGAGCTCGCGGTGGCCGCCCTCGGCGGGTTCCGCACGCGCTACGGGGCCGCCTGGGCGGCCGGTGCGCGGGCCAAGCTCGGTCTGCCCGCGAGCACCGGCCCGCAGGCCGGCGCCCTCGCCGAGGAGTTCCTCACCCTCCTGCAGGTCCCCCGCGCCGACCTCACCTCGTCCTTCCGCGCCCTCGCCGACGCCGCCCGCGGCGACGCCGGGCCCCTGCGCCGCCACGTCCTCGACGTCGACGCGCTCGACGACTGGGTGGGGCGCTGGCGCGCCCTCGACCCGGACCCCGCGGCGATGGACCGGACCAACCCCCTGTACGTCCCGCGCAACCACCTCGTCGAGGAGGCCCTCACGGCCGCCACCGACGGCGACCTCGCCCCGTTCAGGCAGCTGCTGGCGGTCGTGAGCGCCCCGTACGACGAGCGCCCGGGCCTGGAGCGCTACGCCGCGCCCGCCCCGCCGGACTTCGGCGCCTACCGCACCTTCTGCGGCACCTGAATCCCCGGCACCCGCCGCCGGCCGCCCTCCGGAGCGCGGGCAGCGGCTCCCGCGAGGAGCTCAGCCGACGAGGAACGCGGCGGAAGCGGCGAGGACCTCCCCCACGGTGATCCGCGCCAGCGTCGGGTCCACCTGCGCGCCGTGCGGATCGCCCACGTAGCCGGTGGCCGCCGGGTCGCCGTGCCACAGCACGACGTGGCGCTCCTCGTCGATCGCCGGGCCCCACCAGTGCGGCGGGGTGGGGCCGAACAGCAGCACGGACGGCACGCCCAGCGCGGTCGCCACGTGCGCGGTGCCGGTGTCGCCCGAGAGCACCAGGCGGGCGGAGCCCACCAGGCCGGCGAGGCCGTCCAGGTCCAGGTCGCCGCAGCGGTCCACCGCTCCCGCGCCCGCCAGCGCAGCGCCGAGGTCGGCCTCGTCGGCGGTGCCCGTGACGTGCACCTCGTGCCCGGCGGCGGTCAGCCCGCCCACCACGGCCGCCCACCGCTGCACCGGCCAGCGGCGGGAGGCGAACGCCGCCCCCGGGTGCACGACGACCGGCCCGTCCGCGGGCACCGGCCCGCGCGGTCGCAGCCGCAGGTCCTCCGGCCCGCAGGCCGCACCCCACGCCGCCACCAGCCGGCACCACCGCGCCACCTCGTGCTCGTCGCGCACCCACTCCGGGCCGTCGTGCCCGTCGGTGCGGAAACCCAGCAGGCCGTCGGGGCCCGTGGCCGCCAGCGGGTCGCGGCTGGCGGGCCCGTTGCCGTGCAGGTCCACCGCCAGGTGCCCGGACCCCTTCGCACGCAGCGGTTCCAGCCCCGCGGTCACGAGCACCTCGTCGACCACGCCGCGCCGCTGCAGGAAACCCCCGATGCCCGCGGGGGCCGCCAGCAGCAGGCGCCTGTCCGGGAAGGCGCGCCGCAGCCCCCGCAGCGCCGGCACCCCCGCCAGCAGGTCGCCCAGGCCCAGCGCCCGCAGCACCAGCAGGTCGGCCCCGGTCAGCTCCCGGACCGCGCCGGCGTCCGGCGCGCTCACGCCTGCCCGGCGCCGGCGGCCAGGATCGACGTCGTGGACCGGCCGTCCAGGTACGGCAGCAGCACCACGCGCCCGCCCCAGCTGCGCACCAGCTCCGCCTCCGGCAGCCCCGCACCGCCGTAGTCGCCGCCCTTGGCCCACACGTCCGGGCGCAGCTCCGCCAGCGCCGCCCGCGGGTCGTCCTCGGTGAAGACACCCACCGCGTCCACGCTGGCCAGGGCCCGCAGCACCCGCTCGCGGTCGGCCTGCCCCACGACGGGACGGCCCGGGCCCTTCAGCCGGCGCACCGAGTCGTCGGAGTTGACCAGGACCACCAGCGCGTCGCCCAGCCCGCGCGCCGCCTCCAGGCAGCCCACGTGCCCGGCGTGCAGGACGTCGAAGCAGCCGCCGGTGGCCACCAGCGTGCCGCCGGCCGCGCGCACCCGCGCCGCGACCTCCGCCGGGGTCGGCCCCGCAGGTCGCTCCCGCACCAGCGCAGGGGCGGGAGCGAAGAACCCGTTCGTGCCGCCCGCGGCCACCCACGCCGAGGCGTCGCGCACCGCCCGCGCCAGCGCCGGCGACAGCGTCCCCGTGCGGGCCACCTCCACCGCCGTGCTCGCCGCGAACCGGTCCCCGGCCCCGCACGGGTCGCCCGTCGCCGGCTGCGCCGGCAGGTGCAGCGCCTCGCTGCCCGCCGCCGAGCAGTACGCACCCCGCGAGCCCGCCGTCACGCACACCGCGGCCGCGTCCCACAGCACGCGCAGCTCGGCGGCCAGCTCGTCCGGCTGCAGGTCCGGCACCTGCAGGTGGTGCGCCGCCAGCGCCCCGCGAGCCTCCGCCAGGTTCGGCGTCACCACCGCGCAGCCCGGCACCGGCGCACCGCCGCGCGGGTGCGGGTCCCACACCACCGGCACCCGCCGGGCCGCCGCCGCGAGCAGCTCCCGCAGCCGCGGCTCACGCGTGGTGCCCGCGCCGTAGTCGGACACCAGCACCACGTCGGCCGCGGCCAGCGCCTCGCGCGCCGCCGCCAGGGCGGCGCCGTCCAGCTCACCCGGGGTGCCGGGCCCGCCGTCGTCCAGGCGCACCAGCACCTGCCCGTCGGCGCGCACCCGCGACTTGCGCCGCGTCGCGCCGTCGTGCGGCAGCGCGACCACGTCCACCCCGCGCAGCAGGGCGCGCAGCCGCGCGCCCGCCTCGTCGCCGGCCACCGGCGCCACCAGCGAGACCTCCACCGACGGGTCCAGCGCCGCCAGCAGCGCCGTCAGGCCCGCGCCGCCGGGGGACTCGCGCACCTCGGCCACGTCCACCACCGGCACCGGCGCGTCCGGGGCGACGCGGTGCACGCCGCCCAGCACCTCCCGGTCCAGCACGACGTCGCCGACCACGACGACGCGGCGCACCGACCGGCCCGCCACCGGGCTCACGCGCTGGCCTCCCGCCGCGCGTGCACGGCGGTCAGGTCCAACGCGCGCGTGCCGCGGGCGGCCGGCAGGTGCGCCTCCACCGCCACGCACAGCGTGTGCACCGCCATCAGGTGCCCCTCCTGGATCGCCGACGTCGACGGCCCGGGCATCACCACGGCGTCGTCGGCCAGGTCGGCCAGCGGGTTCGGTGCCGCCGTCGTCATCGCCCACACCGTCAGCCCGCACTCGCGGGCCCGCTCGGCCGCGCGCAGCAGGTTCGCGCTGCGCCCGCTCGCCGACAGCAGCAGCAGCACGTCACCGGGCCGGCCGTGGCCCTCCACCTGGCGGGCGAAGACCTCCTCGACGCCGTAGTCGTTGGCGATGGCCGTCACCGTCGAGGTCTCCGCGTGCAGCGAGATCGCCGACAGCGGCCGGCGCTCGCCCAGGAAGCGCCCCACCAGCTCGGCCGTCAGGTGCTGCGCCTCCGCGGCGCTGCCCCCGTTGCCAGCCACCAGCAGGCGACCCCCGCCGTCGACGACCTCCACCAGCCGGCGGCCCCAGCGGTCCAGGCGGTCGGCCTGGCGCTGCAGCGCGCCCAGCACGCCGTGCAGCTCGCCGACGTGCTCGCGCACGTACTCGTGCGTGACCGGCACCCGCGGGCCGTCCTCCAGCAGCAGCTCGTACGCCGACTCCGTGGACGCGGCCACCCGCGCCCAGTCGTAGCGCTCCACCGCGACCTCCCGGCCCGCCGCGCCCAGCCGGGCGGCGACCGCGGGGTCGTCGACCACCGAGCGCACCGCCGCGGCCAGGTCCGCGGGGTCCACGCGCCCGGCGGCGTCCACCGGCACCAGCCGGCCCGTCGCGCCGTCGCGCACGGTGTCGAGCATCCCGCCCACCGCCGAGGCCACCACCGGCACGCCCGCGGCCATCGCCTCCAGCACCGCGATGCCGAACGGCTCGTACCACGGCGTGGCCAGCAGCGCGTCGCTGGAGGCCAGCAGCGCCGGCAGCTCCTCCGGGTCCACCCGGCCCACCAGGCGCACCCGGTCGGCGATGCCCAGCTCCACGGCGACCTTCTGCAGGCGCACCGCCTCGTGGTCGCCGTCCAGGTCGTGCGCGGCCGGGCCGCCGGCCACCACCAGCTCCGCGTCCGGCAGCAGCTCCAGCGCGCGCACCGCCGCCTCCACGCCCTTGCGCGGCACCAGCCGGCCCACGCTCAGCAGCCGCGTGCGGCAGCCCGGACGGCGCGGCCCCACCGCCGGCACCGCGCCGGTGGGCTGCGCGAAGCGCGTGGTGTCCACGCCGCACGGGACGACCTGCACCCGCCGCGGCGGTGCGCCGGAGGCCCGCAGCTCGGCGACCTCGTCGCGGCACGTGGCGATCACCAGGTCCACGTCGCGGGCCAGCCGCCGCTCGGCCTCCAGCCGCTCCGGCGGGCTGGTGTCCGCGCCGCCCTGGTAGCGGCGCTTGACGCTGCCGAGGGCGTGGAAGGTCTGCACCACCGGCACGCCGTGCTCGCGCGCCGCCGGCAGCGCCGCCGTGCCGGACATCCAGAAGTGCGCGTGCACCACGTCCGGGCGCCGGCGCGCGAACTCCGCGCTCAGCACCCGCGCGAAGGCGGGCATGAACGGCGCGAGGTCGTCCTTGGCGACCGGCTCGGCGGGGCCGGCGTCCACGTGCACGACCTCCACGCCCGGGCGCAGCCGCGCGCGCTCGGGCAGGTCCGCCGCGTCGCGGCGCGTGTAGACCACGACGTCGTGACCGCGGTCGGCCAGCGCCGATGCCAGCGCCGCCACGTGCACGTTCTGCCCACCGGCGTCCACCCCGCCGAGCACCGCCAGGGGGCTCGCGTGCTCGGACACCATCGCGATGCGCCGCGCCGTGCGCGCGGCGCCGGTCCGTGCGGCGGCGCTCACGCCACCACCTCCTCGAGCAGTCGGTCCCAGTCCGCCAGGAAGCGTTCCACCCCGAACGCCGCCAGCGCGTGGCGGCGCGCCGCCTGCCCGCGCTCGCGCGCCTCGTCCGGGTCGGCCGTCCACCGCCGGGCGGTGGCGATCAGCACCTCCGGGTCGCTGGAGAGCACCCCCGCCGACGGCGGCACCGCCTCCGGCGCCGCCGTCGCCGGCAGCGCCAGGACGGGCATGCCGATCATCATGGCCTCGATCATCGACAGGCCCAGGCTGGTCCAGCGGTAGGGGTGCAGGTAGGCGCGGTGCGTGCCCAGCGCCTCGTGCAGCCGCGCCTGCGGCAGGTCCTCGTGCACCGTCAGGCCCTTCCCGGCCGCGGTGCCCTCCACCCGCTCGGCCAGCGCCCGCACGCCCATGCCGTGCAGCGCCACCGGCACCTCCTCCGCCACGCGCAGCAGGACGTCGGTGCCGGCCACCCGCCAGCGGCGCACCGGCTCGTTGACGCTGGCCGCCAGCGACGCGGACGCCCCCGTGTAGCGGTGCCCGGGGTCGATGACGCCGTGGTCCACCAGGGTGGTGCGAGCCCCGCCGCAGTCCCAGTACAGGCGGTTGAAGCTCGTCACGTGGGCGATCGGCACCGCCCGCTGGTCGGCCAGCGGGTGCCGGCTGTCGGCCGCCCCCGCACGCGGGGCGTCGTGCTCGACGTACACCGCCGGCACGTCCCGGCCGGGCCTGCGGCCCGTCCAGCGCTCCACCAGCTCCAGCTCCTCGGGGCGCTGCAGCACCACCACGTCGAACTGCGCGTCGCGCAGCTGCTCCACGGGCACCTCGACGGCGCTCGCGGGCCAGTCCCAGGTGCGGGCGCGCCCGCGCCCGTCCGGGCCGCGGTCGGGCACCAGCGGCAGCAGGTACTCGTGCGCACCGGAGACGAACGCGGTCATCCACGACCCGTGCACGTGCCAGACGAGGATCCTCACGACGTCCCTCCCGCGGGAGCGGTCTCCCGCTCCACTTCCTCCACGGCCGCCCCGGGGACGGCCGGTGCCAGGGCCTCCACGGCCGCGACGACCTCGCGGGCGCTCACGCCCGCCAGGCACGGGTGCCCCGGCACGGGGCACTCCCGCGCCCGCGTCCCGCGGCACGCGGCCCCCTGGTCGCCCAGCACGACGTGCGGCACCCCGTGCGGCGCCCACCGCGCGGCGGGCACCACGGGCGCGAACAGCGACACCACCGGCGTGCCCACCGCCGCGGCCAGGTGCGCCGGGCCGGTGTTGCCCACGACCACGGCCTCCGCCGCGGCCAGCACGGCCGCCAGCTCCGGCAGGCCGGTGCGCCCGCCCAGGTCCACGGCGCCCGCGACGGCCACCGCCGCGGTCAGCCCCCGCTCGCCGGGGCCGCCCGTGACCACGACCTCGCGCCCGGCGTGCCGCAGGCCCTCGACGATCCCGGCCGCCTGCTCCGGCAGCGGCGCGCGGGCGGGCACCGAGGCGCCCGGGTGCACCACGACGTACGAGGCCGGCAGGCCCTCCGGCACCCGCGCCGTGGTCAGCACCCGCAGCCTGCCGTCGTCGCCGTCGGGCAGCGGGAAACCGGCCGCGGCCGCCAGGTCCAGCGCGGCCACCGCTTCGGGCACGTCGGCGCGCGCCGTGCCCTCGCGGCGGTGCCGCACGTCCAGCAGCGCACCGGGGTAGTCCTCGCTGGTGGCGCTGATGCGCCGCACCCCGGCCAGGCGCAGCAGCAGCGCCAGCGGCAGCGGGCTCTGGTGGAACGAGGTGAACACCACCGCCTCGTCGTATCCGCGCTCGCGCACCCGCGCCACGAGGTCGTCCACGGCCGCGGCGTCCACGGCGGGCGGGGAGAACCCGCTCCACGGCGGGTCGAACACCAGCACCTCGTCCACGCCGGGCAGCAGACGGGCCGCCCCGGCCCCGGCGGGCGAGGCCAGCACGTCCACGTCCGCGCGCGCCGCCAGCGCCCGCACCGCGGGGCCGGTCAGCAGCACGTCGCCGTCGTTGTCCAGGCGCGCGGCGAGGACCCTCACGAGGCGGTCCCGCGGCCGGCGGCGGCCAGGGCCAGGTCCACGGCCCCGGCCAGGGTCGCGGCCACGACCGGTGCCGCCTCGACCTCCTCGGGCCGGGTGGCGGGAGCGGGCACCAGCACGGCCCGCGCGCCTGCCGACAGGGCCGCCTCGACGTCGGCGCCGATGTCGCCGACGAGCAGGCACTCCGCGGGCAGCACGCCCAGCTCCCGGGCGGCGTCCAGGACCATCCCGGGTTCCGGCTTGCGCCGCGCGGAGGGCGCGTCCGGGCCGTCGGGGCAGGACTGCACGGTGTCGAAACCCCCCAGGAGCCCGGCCACGCGGGAGTTCACCGCGTCGACCTGCTCCGGGGTCAGCAGCCCGCGCGCCACCCCCGACTGGTTGGTCACCAGCCCGGTGCGCAGGCCCGCGGCGCGCACCCGCGCCAGCGCCTGCGCGGCGCCGTCCACGGGCTCCACCAGGTCCGGGTCGCCGTTGTAGGGCACGTCGTGCACGAGGGTGCCGTCGCGGTCGAACAGCACCGCGCGCACCGGCGGCGGCCACGGCGCCGGCGGGTGGCGCCGCCAGCGCAGCTCCGCGCGCACCCGGTGCCACACCGCCGCGGGAGGGATCGCGACGCTCGTGACGAGCATGCGGCGCACCTCCGCGGCGTCGCGCGGGCCCGGGGCGATGCGGCGGTAGGAGAACTCCGCCGTCAGGCCCGCCCAGGTGAGCGCGGCGACGGCCGCGGTGCGCCGGCGACCGGCGAGCCCCGCCACCACCGCGGTCGCGGCGGCGGCGGTCGTGGCGACGTGCCCCGGCAGCCTGCCCACGGCCGAGCGGGCGCGCTCGCGCCAGGCCGCGCCGTGCAGCGCCGTCATGGTCGCGTCGTCGGCGTTGCCGCGCTGCTGGCGCAGGCTGGCCAGGTCGTCCGACGGCCGGACGGGGTGGACCGCGCCGTGCTCGCCGCGCACCAGTTCCCAGCCCGCGCCGAGCACCCGCAGCGCCAGGTCGGCGTCCTCGCGGAACGCGCGGGGGAACCGCTCGTCGAAACCGGCGACCTGTTCCAGCGCCGCCCGCCGGTACGCCATGTCCGCGGTGATCCAGGCGGCGTCGGCCAGCCCCGCGGTGCCGCGCTCCCAGTCCGTGGGGCGCCGCCCGGACGGCAGCGGCACGGTGATGCGGCCCTGCACGCCCCCCACGCGCTCGGCCGCGGCGGACAGGTCGGCCACGAGGAGCTCGGACCACTCCGGAGGCAGTTCCACGTCGTCGTCCACGAACGCGACCCACTCGCTCGCGGTGCGTCGCCAGCCGGCGTTGCGCGCCGCGGCCGGGCCGCGCCCGCCGGAACGCACGAGGCGCACCGGCAGGCCGGCCGCGCGGGCGCGTTCGCAGGCGAGCTCGCACGGGTCCTCGCCGGTGTCGCGGCCCCGGCGGTCGTCGACCACGACGACCAGTTCCGGAGCGGGGCCGCGCTGCGCGGCCAGCGTGGTCAGCAGGACGTCGAGGCTGGGCCGCCCCACCGTGGGGACGACGACGGAGAACCGCGGTGCAGCGGGACTCACGCGCCGCCGGCCCCGGACGCGCCCTGCTCCGCCGGTGCGGCGAAGGTGCTGCGGCGCACCAGGTGCGGTCCGAGGACCAGCAGGTCCACCGGGGCGGAGCCGAACAGCTCCAGCGCGTCGCGCGGGTCGTCCACCATCGGGCGCCCGGCCGTGTTCAGGCTGGTGTTCACCACGACGGGGAGGCCGGTGCGCTCCTCGAAGGCGCGCAGCAGCGCCGCCACCTTCGGGGTGCGCTCGTCGTCGATCGTCTGGATGCGCGCGGTGCCGTCCACGTGGGTGACGGCGGGGATCCGCTCGCGCCACTCGGGCGCCACGTCGTGCACGAAGAGCATGTACGGGCTGGGGAACGGCCCGTTCGAGAAGATCTCCCGCGCCCGCTCGCTCAGCACCATCGGCGCCACCGGGCGGAACTGCTCACGGCCCTTGACGTCGTTGAGCCGCTCCAGGTTCTCCTTCTTCCCCGGGTGCGCCATCAGCGAGCGGTGGCCGAGCGCGCGCGGGCCGAACTCCGCCCGGCCGTCGAACCACGCCACGACGCCGTCGGCGGCCAGCACGTCGGCGACCTCGGCGGCCAGGTCCTCGGGCGTGGTGAACGGCAGGCGCGCGGTGCGCAGCCACTGCGCCAGTTCCTCGTCGCTCCAGGAGCGGCCGAGGGCGGCGTCGTGCATCGGCGCGATCGTCTCGCCGGCGTCGGCGGCCAGTTGCAGAGCGGCGCCCAGCGCGGTGCCCGAGTCGCCCGCGGCGGGCTGCACGAACACCTCCTCGAAGGGCGACTCGCGCCAGATGCGCGAGTTCGCCACGCAGTTCAGGGCGGTGCCGCCGGCCATCGCCAGCACGCGGTCGCCGGTCCTGCCGTGCAGCCAGGTGGCGACGTCGACGAGGGTGCGCTCGAGCACCTCCTGCACGCTGGCCGCCAGGTCGGCGTGGTCGGTGTCGCGGCGCGGGTCCCACTGCTCGCCGTCGAGCAGCCGCGGCGCCCAGCGCGACCAGTCCGGGGCCTGGGCGACGAAACCGCCGTCGCCGGTGGCGTGCACGAACTCGGCCAGCTCGTCGGCGAAGCGGGGTTTGCCGTAGGAGGCCAGTGCCATGACCTTGTACTCGTCCGAGGAGTGCAGGAACCCCAGGTGCGCGGTCAGCGACTCGTACAGCAGGCCCAGCGAGTGCGGCAGCCGCTGGCTGGCCAGCACCTCCAGCGACCCGCCGCGGTAGCGACCGGCCAGCGAGGAGACCGCCTCCCCGCGCCCGTCGATCGTCAGCACGCTGCAGCCGCCCTCGCGCGCGGCCTCCGGGGAGGCCAGCGCCGCCGAGGCGGCGTGCGCGACGTGGTGGGGGACGTGGCGCACCTTCGCCGGGTCCAGCCCCGGCAGGGCGGTGGCCAGCGCCTCGGCGGCGCGCTCGGCGTAGCGGGTGCGGATCGCGTCGTCCGGGTCGCCCAGGTCCAGCTCGGAGCTCGGCAGCACCAGGGAGGGGTCGTACGAGTAGCCGACGAGGTCGAGGTCCTCCGGGCGCAGGCCACCGGCCGCCAGGGCGTGCTCGATCGCCAGCTCGGGCAGCTCCCACGTGGAGTACGGCACGGGCCGCTTGCCGTGCTTGCGGCGGCTGAAGCGCTCCTCCTCCGCGGCGAAGACCACCTCGCCGTCGACCACGAGGGCCGCGGCGGGGTCGTGGAAGACGGCGTTGACGCCGAGCACGCGCATGGGGTGTCGACCCTCTCGTTGCGAAGTGGTCCGCCCGGGGTTGGAGCGTCCCGCCACCGGCGCCCGGGGAGCCCGGACCGGCAGGGCCGTACGCTGCCAGAGCGAGTGGCCCGACGCCCGTCCAAGCGTCCGGCGCGCCGCGGCGGAGTCGAAGACAACCACAGGGGGTGCACGGTGGCTACGGCGGGTGGTCCGACGGTCAGCGACCGCGTCTGGACGCTGCCCAACGCGCTCAGCTTCCTGCGGTTGCTCCTGGTGCCCGTCTTCGCGGTCCTGATCGTGCGCGGCCACGACGGCTGGGCCCTGCTGGTGCTGGCCGTCAGCGGCGCCAGCGACTACCTCGACGGCCACCTGGCCCGCCGCTGGGACCAGGTCACCCGCCTGGGGCAGGTGCTCGACCCCTTCGCCGACCGGCTCTACATCTTCACCACGCTGCTGGGCCTGGCCTGGCGCGACCTGGTGCCGTGGTGGCTGGTCGTCGTGCTCGTGGCGCGCGACGTCGCGCTGGCCTGCACCGTGCCGCTGCTGGCCCGGGTCGGCCACGGCGTGCTGCAGGTGCACTTCCTCGGCAAGGCGGGGACCTTCTGCCTGCTGTACGCCTTCCCGCTGCTGCTGCTGGGCGAGGTCAGCCCCCTGCTGTCGGCGGTGGCCGGAGCGGTCGGCTGGGCCTTCGCCCTGTGGGGCACGGGGCTGTACTGGTGGGCGGGGGTGCTGTACCTGCAGCAGGTCGCCGGGCTGGTGCGGGCGGAACGGTCGGCGGGCGGGGCGTGAGCGGGCGCGCCCCGGGACCGCCCGCGGCGCAGCGGCGCCCGGACGCCAGCATGAGCCTGCTCGCCGAGGTGATGCAGCGCCCCCTCGACCCCGGCTACGCGGCCGCCGCCGAACGCCTCCGCGCCGCCGGCGACCCCCGGCCGGGGCGCCCCGGCGCGCTGACCGCCGCGGCGGCCCTCGTCTTGGGCGGCCTGCTGGCCGTGGCGGGCGTGCGCGCCTCGGCCGGCGCGCCCGAGACCGACCGCGGGCGCGCCGAGCTGCTGCAGCGGGTGGAGGCCGCCACGGCCCGCGCCGACGACCTGGCGGCCCGCGCGGCCGCCCTGCGCGAGGAGAACACCGCGCTCACCGAGCGGCTGGGCGGTGAGCAGGCCGCCACCGCGGGGGCCCTGGCCGACGCGCTGGCCGTCGCCGCGGCCGCGACCCCGGTGACCGGGCCCGGCGTCGAGGTGACGCTGGCCGACGCCGAGCGCGACGCGACGGGGCCGGACACGGCCCCCTCCGGGCGCGTGGTGGACCGCGACCTGCAGATCCTCGTCAACGGGCTGTGGCTGGCCGGTGCCGAGGCCGTCGCGGTCAACGGCACCCGGCTGTCCTCCCTGTCCTCGATCCGCGCCGCGGGCGAGGCGGTGCTGGTGGACTACCGCCCGCTCACCCCGCCCTACCGGGTCAGCGCCGTGGGGGACCCCGCCGCGCTGCAGACCGGCCTGGCCTCCTCGGTGGCCGGGCGCTACCTGCAGGTCCTGCAGGACAACTACGGCATCGGCGTGGACGTGCGGACCGTCGCCGGCGACGACGCGCTGACGCTGCCGGCGGCCGCCCGGCTGCAGCTGCGGGTGGCCCGGGCGCCCGGCGCGGGCGGCGCGGCGGCGGGTGCCCCGGCGGGTACGGTGCCCGGGGCCGGTGGGCAGGACGACGGGGGAGGGGCGCCGTGATCGCAGCCGTGGGGCTGCTGGTGGGGATCGTCGCCGGGGTGCTGCTGCACCCGGAGGTCCCGGTCGCCCTGCAGCCGTACCTGCCGATCGCCGTGGTCGCCGCCCTGGACGCCGTCTTCGGCGGGGTGCGCGCGGTGCTCGACGGCATCTTCGACGACCGGGTGTTCGTCGTCTCGTTCCTGTCCAACGCGGTGGTCGCGGCCCTCATCGTCTACCTGGGCGACCAGCTGGGCGTGGGCTCGCAGCTCTCCACGGGTGTCGTGGTCGTCCTGGGCGTGCGCATCTTCTCCAACGCCGCCGCGATCCGCCGGCACCTGTTCAAGGCGTGAGCACCGCCCCCGGCCCCCGGCCGCCCGGGCCCTCGCCGTGGCGGCGCCTGTGGCGCGCCGCCCGCCCCCGCGCCACCCGCGCCCAGCTGCTGGCCGGGGTCCTGTGCGCGGCGCTGGGCTTCGGCGTCGTGGTGCAGGTGCGCCAGACGGACGTGGCGGGCCTGGCCGACCTGCGCGAGAGCGACCTGGTGCGCATCCTCGACGACGCCGGCGAGCGCGGCGACCGGCTGGCGGAGGAGGTCCGCGAGCTGGAGCGCACCCGCTCGGAGCTGAGCGCCGGCAGCGACTCGGCCGAGGCGGCCGCGCGCGCCGCCGAGCAGCGCGCCCGGGAGCACGGCCTCCTGGCCGGCACCGTCGCCGCGGTCGGGCCCGGCATCACCGCGACGATCGCCGACCCCGCCGGGCAGGTGCGCGCCGCCACGCTCGTGAGCCTGGTGCAGGAGCTGCGCGACGCCGGTGCGGAGGCGATCCAGGTCGGGGACGTCAGGGTCGTGGCCAGCACCGCCTTCCAGGAGGCGCCCGCGGGCTCGGGGCCCGGGGTCGTCGCGGACGGCAGGCTGCTGACCCCGCCGTACGAGGTGCGGGTGGTCGCCGACCCGCAGACCGTCTCGACCGCCCTGGACATCCCCGGCGGGGTGCGCGAGTCGTTGCGGCAGCTGGGCGCGGAGCTGACCGTGCGCACCTCCGAGGAGGTGCGGGTGAGCGCCTTGCACGCCGTCTCGAGCCCTCAGTACGCTCGCCCGGCGTCGCCGGGAGCCACCGCCGGCAGCGAGTGACCGGCACTTCCCGACCGGCCCGGGCCCTCGCGCCGCGGGCCCTCCGACACCCCACGACGAGGAGCGAGACGCCCCATGGCCTCCAGCGTGCCCGAGGACCTGCGCTACACCGCCGAGCACGAGTGGGTGCGCGTCGAGGAGGGCGGCACGGTCCGCGTGGGCATCACCGACCACGCCCAGGACGCCCTCGGCGACGTGGTGTACGTCTCGCTGCCCGCGGTGGGCGAGAGCGTCGCCGCCGGCGCGGCGTGCGGCGAGGTGGAGTCCACCAAGAGCGTCAGCGAGATCACCGCCCCGCTCAGCGGGGTCGTCGCCGCGCAGAACCCCGGTCTGGAGACGCGGCCGGACCTGGTCAACTCCGACCCGTACGGCGAGGGCTGGATGTTCACCCTCACCGTCTCGGACCCCGCGGAGCTGGAGCGCCTCCTGGACGCGGGGGCGTACCGCTCGCACGCGGGCTGACGGCGTCGGGGCGCTGTCGGGGCGCTGTCGGGGTGTCGTCCGGGCGGGTGGTGCGCACGGGGAGTGTGGAGCCGCTACTCCGCCCCGGCTAGGGTGACGATCAGCGTCAGGAGCGGGGACCGTCCCGCTGCGGTGGGTCGCGCGGGCGGGTGCCCGCGGTGTTTGCGAGAGGTGGTGCGATGTCTCCGTCGGGCACGTCCCCGGACGAGGGGACGACACCCGGGCCGGGAGGGGACGAGCGTCCCGCCGACTCGACGATGTCGTTCGCGGGACTGACCGTCCCGGAGGTCCACGAGGCCGTCGAGGGCGGGCTCAGCGGGGACGACCTCGCCGCTGTGGAGGCCCTGCCTCGCGGCTCGGCCCTGCTGGTGGTGCGCCGCGGCCCGAACGCGGGGGCGCGCTTCCTCCTCGACGCGGAGCGGACCTCCGCCGGCCGGCACCAGGCCAGCGACATCTTCCTGGACGACGTGACCGTCTCGCGTCGCCACGCCGAGTTCCTGCGGGCACCCGACCCGGCGTCCGGGCCCGGGTTCCGCGTGCGCGACGTGGGCAGCCTGAACGGCACCTACGTCAACCGCGAGCGCATCGACGACGTGCTCCTGCGCCCCGGCGACGAGGTGCAGATCGGCAAGTACCGCATGGTCTACCACCCCAGCCCGCAGTCGCCCGGGACCGCGGCGGGTGGGGGCGGGCGGCCGGCGTGAGCGCGGCGGCCTCGCGGGCGGCCTTCGACCCGGACGCACCGCGCATGACGATCGGTGAGGTGATGGCGCTGCTGACGCCGGAGTTCCCCGACGTCACCATCTCCAAGATCCGCTTCCTGGAGGAGCAGGGCCTGGTGGAGCCGCGGCGCACGGCCGCCGGCTACCGCAAGTTCTCCTCCTCCGACGTGGACCGGCTGCGCTACGTGCTCTCGGCCCAGCGCGACCACTACCTGCCGCTGCGGGTCATCCGGGAGAACCTGCACGCCATCGACCGCGGCCTGCAGCCGCCCGAGCAGCCGGGCGCGGCGCCGCGGGTGCCGGACGCGGCCGGCGCCCCGCCCGCGGCGCGCTTCGAGGGCAGCGCCGCCCGGTTGCGGCTGACCCGCGCCGAGCTGCTGCGCGAGAGCGGCGTGGACGCGGAGCTGCTGGACGCCCTGGAGGGCTTCGGCGTGCTGGGCCCCGTGCCGGGCGGCCCCTGGTACGACGGCGAGGCGCTGGAGGTGCTGCGCGCGGCCGCCACGCTGGCCGGGCACGGCATCGAGGCCCGCCACCTGCGGGTCTTCCGCTCGGCCGCCGATCGCGAGGTGGCGCTGGCCGAGCAGGTGGCGGCACCCCTGCAGCGGCAGCGCTCGGCCGACTCCTCGGCCCGCGCCGAGCAGGTGGCGCGCGAGATCGCCGCGGCCTGCCTGCGTCTGCACACCGCGCTGGTGGCGGGGGCGCTGGGGCGCGTCACGGGCTGAGCGCGGGTCGGTGACGCACCGATCACGCGCGTGCGGCGCGGCGCGACGGGTGCCGGCCGCCGCGCCGGGCCCGGGAGGGGTACGGTGAGGGCGTGCGTGCGCTCGATGTCATCGGCGTCCGGGTCGAGATGCCCTCCAACAACCCCATCGTGCTGCTGCGTGAGCGCGACGGGGACCGCTACCTGCCGATCTGGATCGGCGCCCCGGAGGCCAGCGCCATCGCCTTCGCCCAGCAGGGCGTCGTCCCGCCCCGTCCCCTGACCCACGACCTGCTCAAGGACGTGATCACGGCCCTGGGGCGGCGCCTGGAGGAGGTGCGCATCGTGGAGGTGCGTGACAACGTCTACTTCGCGGAGCTCGCCTTCGACGGCGGTGCGACCGTGAGCTCGCGGACCTCCGACGCGATCGCCCTGGCGCTGCGGGTGGGCTGCCCGATCGTGGGGGCCGAGGAGGTCCTGGACTCCGGCGGTGTGCCGGTGCCCGACGAGGACGAGGACGAGGTGGAGAAGTTCCGCGAGTTCCTCGACCACATCACCCCGGAGGACTTCGAGTCGGAGGCGGGCCCGGACCGGTGAACAGTTCGACGGACGGCGCGCCGCGCGCCTCGTTGACGCTCCGCGGGTGCGACTCTACGGTCAGTTGACAGGACGCTCCCGGTCGGCACGGCACCGACGATCGGACCGGGGCGATGATGAGGAGGCCGGCGTGAGCAGAGGCGAGGCAGACTCGGGGTCGTTGCGCGGCAGGAAGCCGGTCCCCGCGCAGGGCCTCCTGTTCGCCGAGGACCTGCCCGACCTGGACGAGGAAGTCGGTTACCGCGGCCTGACGGCGTGCAAGGCGGCCGGCATCACCTACCGCCAGCTGGACTACTGGGCCCGCACCGGCCTGGTGGAACCCAGCGTGCGCAGCGCCTCGGGGTCGGGCTCGCAGCGGCTGTACGGCTTCCGCGACATCCTCGTGCTGAAGGTGGTCAAGCGGCTGCTGGACACCGGGGTGTCGCTGCACCAGATCCGCACGGCCGTGACGCACCTGCGCGAGCGGGGTGTGGACGACCTGGCGCAGATCACGCTGATGAGCGACGGCGCCAGCGTCTACGAGTGCACCTCGGCGGACGAGGTCATCGACCTCGTGCAGGGCGGTCAGGGCGTGTTCGGCATCGCTGTCGGGCGGGTCTGGCGGGAGGTGGAGGGCGAGCTGGCCTCGCTGCCCAGCGAGCGCCTCGCGGAGCGCACCGAGGTCGCCGCTCCCGCGGTGGTGCTGGCGGACGAGCTCAGCACGCGCCGCCGGGCCCGCGAGGCCGGCTGACTCGAGCCGACGACCCGCGACCACGACGACGCCCCGGCCGGTGGCCGGGGCGTCGTGGTGTCCGGGACCGCTGCTCGGCGGGCCGGGGCCCGCGCGGAGGGGTCAGTCCAGCAGGTGCGCGTTGGGCAGGGCCTGGCGCGCGAAGGGGTCCACGACCCAGTCGTGGCTGTCGGGCAGCCACAGCACCGCGGCGAGCAGCGCGTCGGCCCACGTGGACAGCAGCACCTCCAGGGGCACCCGCCAGGAGTGCTGGTACGCCTCGCCGTCGTCGTCGAGGACCACCTGCTCCACCTGGGTGCAGGACGGTCCCAGCCGCACGGCCAGCATCTCCTCGTCGCGCGCGAACACCGGCAGCAGCCCGGGGGGTGCGACCGGTCCCGGCCCCTGGCCGGTCGCCCGGCGCACGGCGTCCTCCAGGCCGAGCGGCACCCAGCCGCCCGGGCCGACGGTGGGGGCGCTGGTCCGGTAGCGGGTGCGCACGGGGTCCACGCCGTCCACGCTGCGCCACCAGGCGCGTGCACCGCGCGGTACGAGCAGGCCCAGCTGGTGCTCGACGGCGTCCAGGGCCGCGTCGTCCACCCCGGGCCGCAGGCGGGTGGCGATGTCCGCGCCGGCGCGGGCCCAGCGCGCGCGCAGCACGTCGACGAGCTGCAGGACCCGCGTGACCTCGGCGGTGTCCTCGTCGGCCGGCCGGCGCGGACCGGCCGTGCCCGCTGTGCGGTGCGGTGCGGGCACCAGGCGCGGTGGCGCGGGCTGGGGGGCCGGTGCGGTGCTCGCAGCGCCCAGGACCTGGCTGGTCCGGGCGGCGCGCACGAGGCGCGGGCGGTTGGCGGGGGCGTCGGTCGTCACGGAACCTCCTCGGACCCGCGGTGGCGCGGGGTGGTGCTCGGCGGTGCGGACGGAGGGGACCAGCACGCACCGTGAGGGCACGGTAGGCGGTACCGGTCTCCTGTGCACTTCGACGACGGGAAAACGATCAGATGCCTTTCGGTGTTCCCGCGCTCACGCGCTGTCACGCGACGTGCGGGGGGCGACCCCCTGGGCCAGGACCACGTCCAGGAGCCGGTCGAACTGCTCGGCCACCCGGCGGGCCGCGACGGGACGCAGCGCGTGCAGCGGCTTGCCGGCACCCTGCGACTGGGGCACGGCCACCCGGTCGGGCAGCGGTTCCAGCACCAGCGGTCCGAACAGGGAGCGCAGCTCCTCCAGGCGGAAGCGCTGCTCGCCCGAGCGCGGGGAGAAGCGGTTGACCAGCACCCCGGCGACGCGGGGCCCCGAGCGCAGCGCAGCCACCTCGTCCAGGGTGCGCCCCACCGCGGCCACCGAGAAGCGGCTGGCGTCGGAGACGACGAGCACGGCGTCGCTCGCCCGCCAGGCCGAGCGGGTCAGTCCGCCCAGCGACGGCGGGCAGTCGAGCAGCGCCAGTTCGTGGTCGTCCAGCTTGCGCAGCGCGCGGCGCAGCCCGTCGAGATCGGCCTGCTCGTGGTCGGGGGCGTCCAGCCGCGCCGAGGCCGCCGAGCCGGTGACGACGTCGAGCAGGCCCGGGTGGTCGTCCACCCACCCGCTGGGCGCCACCGAGGACTCCGCGACCCGGCGCTTCGGGGTGCGCAGCACCGCCGCCACGTCGTGCTCGCGCTGGGCGGTCACGTCCAGGCCCGAGGTCGCGTCGGCCTGGGGGTCGAGGTCGACGACGAGGGTGCTGACGGAACGGTGCAGGGCCGCGGAGGCGAGCCCCAGGACCACCGACGTCTTGCCCACGCCGCCCTTCGCGCTGCAGACGGCCATGGTGATCATCGCGAGAGGATACCGGGGTGCGCGGTGTCGAGCGGACCGCTGTCGCCGGGGCCGCGATCCGGGACCGCGCGGCGGGCGATGGCCTACAGTGGCAGCGGAAGCTGGCTGCGCATCCCGCGCGGGAGAGACCCCGGTCCGGCCGGGGCGCCGAAGGGGCAACATCCCCGGAACCTCTCAGGCGGAAGGACCGCGGGGGACAGGCCGCTCTGGAGGCCGCGACCGCCCGGGCCGACAGACGGGGGCGTCCCGACCGCCGTGAGCCCCCGGAGCACCCGTGACCACCACCGCCCCCGCCACCCCCGCCGGTACCCCCGCCGGTACCCCCGCCGCCACCTCCGGTGCGCCCGCCGAGGGTGCGCCCGCCCTCGGCGCCCCGGGCCCGCTGCCCTTCAGCGCCCGCCACGTCGGGCCGGACGCGGGCGAGGTCACCCGGATGCTGGCCGCGGTGGGCGTCGCCGACACCGAGGAACTCGTGCGGCGGGCCGTGCCCGCCGGGATCCTCGAGGGACCCGGCGCCCTGGACCTGCCGCCCGCGCTGGACGAGGCGTCCGTGAGCGCCGAGCTGCGCCGGCTCGCGGCGCGGAACCGCGTCGTGCCCTCGATGATCGGGCTGGGTTACCACGGCACCCGGACCCCGGCCGTGGTGCGCCGCAACGTGCTGGAGGACCCCGCCTGGTACACCGCGTACACCCCGTACCAGCCGGAGATCTCCCAGGGCCGACTGGAGGCCCTGCTGAACTTCCAGACCGCCGTGGCCGACCTCACCGGCCTGGACGTGGCGAACGCCTCGCTGCTCGACGAGGGGACCGCCGCCGCCGAGGCGATGACGCTGGCCCGCCGCGTCTCGAAGGCACCCGCCGGGGCGGTGTTCGCCGTGGACGCCGACGTGCTGCCGCAGACGCTGGCGGTGCTGCGCACCCGCGCGGTGCCCCTGGGCGTCGACCTGGTCACCGTCGACCTGGACGCGGCCGACCCGCTCGCCGTGCTGGGGGAGCGGGCGCCGTTCGGCCTGCTCGTGCAGTACCCCGGCACCTCCGGCCGCGTGCGCGACCTCGCGGGCGTCGCGGCCGCCGCCAAGGAGCGCGGTGCGGTGGTGGTGGCCGCCGCCGACCTGCTGGCCCTGGCCCTGCTGCGCGCGCCCGGCGAGTTCGGGGCCGACGTGGCCGTCGGCTCCTCCCAGCGCTTCGGGGTGCCGATGTTCGCCGGTGGCCCGCACGCGGCCTTCATGGCCGTGCGCGCCGGCCTGGAGCGCTCCCTGCCCGGCCGCCTGGTGGGCGTCTCGAAGGACGCCGACGGCGCCCGGGCGTACCGCCTGGCGCTGCAGACGCGCGAGCAGCACATCCGCCGCGACAGGGCCACCAGCAACATCTGCACCGCGCAGGTGCTGCTGGCGGTCGTGGCCGGCTGCTACGCCGTGCACCACGGCCCGGAGGGACTGCGCTCGATCGCCGCGCAGGTGGCGGGCACCGCCGCCCGCCTGGCGGCCTCGCTGCGCGCCGGCGGTGTGGAGGTCGTGCACGAGGAGTTCTTCGACACCGTCCTGGCCCGCGTGCCCGGCCGCGCCCGGGCGGTCGTGGCCGCCGCCCTGGACGCGGGGGTGAACCTGCGCCTGGTGGACGACGACCACGTCGGCCTGACGTGCGACGAGACGACCGCGCCCGAGCACGTGGCGGCGGCGCTGGCCGGTTTCGGCCTGCAGCCCGTCGAGGACGTCCCCGCCCACGCGCTGCCCGCCGGGCTGCTGCGCACCTCGGGGTTCCTGACCCACCCGGTGTTCTCGAAGCACCGCTCGGAGACGGCGCTGCTGCGGTACCTGCGCCGCCTCTCGGACGCCGACTACGCGCTGGACCGCGGCATGATCCCGCTGGGCTCGTGCACGATGAAGCTCAACGCCACCACCGAGCTGGAGCCGGTGTCGTGGCCGGAGTTCGCCGACCTGCACCCGTACGCACCGGCCGACCAGCTCGCCGGCACCGCGCAGCTCGTCGCGGACCTGGAGCGCTGGCTGGCGGAGGTCACCGGCTACGACGCGGTCTCCCTGCAGCCCAACGCCGGTTCCCAGGGCGAGTTCGCCGGGCTGCTCGCGATCCGCGCGCACCACCGCTCCCGCGGCGAGGCGCACCGCACGGTGTGCCTGATCCCCAGCTCCGCGCACGGCACGAACGCGGCAAGCGCCGTCATGGCGGGTCTGCGGGTCGTCGTCGTGGCCTGCGACGCCGACGGGAACGTCGACCTGGAGGACCTGCGCCGGAAGGTCTCCGAGCACGCCGACGACCTCGCCGCGATCATGGTCACGTACCCCTCGACGCACGGGGTGTACGAGGAGTCGATCCGCGAGGTGTGCGCCCTGGTGCACGACGCCGGCGGGCAGGTGTACGTCGACGGCGCGAACCTCAACGCCCTGGTCGGACTGGCCCGGCCCGGCCGGTTCGGCGCGGACGTCTCGCACCTGAACCTGCACAAGACGTTCTGCGTCCCGCACGGCGGCGGCGGCCCGGGCGTCGGCCCGGTCGCGGTGCGCGCCCACCTGGCGCGGTTCCTGCCCGCCACCTCCCCGGACGCCGACCCCGAGGCCGTCGGCATGGTGTCCGCCGCCCCGTTCGGCTCGGCGGGGATCCTGCCGATCTCCTGGGCGTACGTGCGCCTCATGGGCGCCGACGGGCTGCGCGCCGCCACGGTGCAGGCCGTGCTCAGCGCCAACCACGTCGCCGCCCGGCTGCGGGAGGCGTACCCGGTGCTCTACCGCGGACCCGGCGGGTTCGTGGCGCACGAGTGCGTCCTGGACCTGCGGCCGATGACGAGGGCCACCGGCGTGAGCGTGGAGGACGTCGCCAAGCGGCTCGTCGACTTCGGGTTCCACGCCCCGACGATGTCGTTCCCCGTCCCCGGCACCCTCATGGTCGAGCCCACCGAGAGCGAGGACCTCGCCGAGATCGACCGGTTCTGCGACGCCATGCTCGCCATCGCCGCCGAGGTGCGCGAGGTCGAGCGGGGCCGCTGGTCCGTGGCCGAGTCCCCGTTGCGCCAGGCCCCGCACACCGCCGCCTCGCTCGTGGGCGAGTGGGACCACCCCTACACCCGCGAGGAGGCCGTGTACCCGGCCGGGCTGGACCCGCGCACGAAGTACTGGCCGCCGGTGCGCCGCATCGACGGCGCCGCCGGCGACCGCAACCTCGTGTGCTCCTGCCCGCCGCTGGAGGAGCTCGCGGAGGGCTGAGCGGACCGGCAGCGAGTCCGTCCGGTCAGCGCCCGTCCGCCCCCGCCAGGGCGGGCGGGCCCTCGGGGCCGTCGCTGCCGGCGGCGTACTCCCGCAGCGGCGCGGCCCCGCGCTGCCACGCGGCCAGGATCGGCTCGACGATGCGCCAGCCCTCCTCGGCCTCCGCGGCGTGCGCCGACAACCGGGTGTCGCCGGCGAGCACCGCCAGCAGCAGCTGCCCGTAGGGGCCCGGTTCCTGCCGGGCCAGGTCGGCGCCCATCTCCACGGCCTCCAGCTCGAACGGGTCGCCGGCGCCGTTGAGGTCCAGGCGCAGCGAGACCCGGTCGGGGTCCAGCTGCAGGCGCAGCTCGTTGCGGTGCGGGCGGGGCCCCTCGAACACCGCGTGCGGCACCTCGGCGAAGCGGACGACGACCTCGCGCCGGTCCGCGGCCAGGGCCTTGCCGGTGCGCAGCCGGAACGGCACGCCCGCCCAGCGCCAGGTGTCCACGTGCAGCACGACCTCGGCGTACGTCTCGGTGCCGCGCTCGCCGTCGACGCCGCGCGCGTCGACGTAGTCGCCGACCTCCCGGCGGCCGTGGCGGCCGTCGACCGTGCCGGCGGTGTACCGCCCGCGCGCCGTGCAGCGGGCGACCTCGTCCTCCTCCAGCGCGCGCACCGCGCGCAGGACGTCGACCTTGCGGGCGCTGAGGTCCGCCGGGCGCATCGACTGGGGCGGTTCCATCGCCACGTACGCCAGCAGCTGCAGCAGGTGGTTCTGCACCATGTCGCGCAGCGCGCCGGAGCGGTCGTAGTAGCTGGCGCGGGACTGCGCGTCCACGGTCTCGTCGAAGACGATGTCGACGGACTCCACGTGGGTGCGGTTCCACACGGACTCGAAGAGGCGGTTGGCGAACCGCAGGCCCAGGACGTTCAGGACGGTCTGCTTGGCCAGGAAGTGGTCCACGCGGAACGTGCGGTCCTCGGGCACGACCCGCCCCAGCGCGGCGTTCAGGCGGCGGGCGCCCTCCAGGTCCTGCCCGAACGGCTTCTCCACCACGACGCGGGCGTGCTCGGGCAGGTCGCACTCGCCGAGCGCGGCGACGACCCGTTCGAACAGCACGTGGGGCAGGGCCAGGTACACCACGACGGGCTCGCCGTCGCCGGCGCGCTGCAGCGCGTCGCGCAGCACCCGCGGGTCGGTGACGTCGCCGTGGACGTACGCGGCGGTACCGGAGAGCTGCTCGCGCACCTCGTCCGGGGCGTCACCCGCGCCCTCGTCCAGGGCCCGGCGCACGTGGTCGCGGAAACCCCCTTCGTCGAGGTCGTCCTGGGCGACGCCGACCAGCCGCACGCCGTCGGGGTGCAGTGGGGCGATCTGCGCCAGGGCGGGCAGCAGGTAGCGGGCGGTCAGGTCCCCGGTGGCGCCGAGGACGACGAACTGGGCGGTCACGGATGCTCCTCACGATCGTTCGGCTGCGTCCGCGCACCAGCACACCAGCCGCGGGCCCCGACCGCGCGCCGGGACCCGGACCGACACGCCCGCCGTCGGCCCGCCGTCCCGCGGTGGCCCCCTAGGATCGGCAGGGGGGGTGGTCGTCGTGGGCTGGCTGGAGGACCTGCTGGACCACGCCTGGCTGCTGTGGATCGCCGCGGCCCTCGTCCTGGGGATCCTGGAGCTGACCGCCCTGGACCTGGTCTTCGCGATGCTCGCCGGCGGTGCGCTGGCCGGAGCCCTCGCCGACGCCGCCGGCCTCGGCTACGTCGGCCAGGTCCTCACCGCGGCGGCCGCCGCGGCGCTGCTCGTCGGCACGGTCCGCCCGGTGCTGCTGCGCCGGCTGCGGATGCCACCGGCCGGCACCACGAACGCGCCCGCGCTGCTGGGCCGCCCGGCCCTGGTGCTCACCGACGTCACCGTGCGCGGCGGCACCGTCAAGCTCGTGGGGGAGACGTGGTCGGCGCGCTCGGCGGCGCCCGGGCAGAGCTTCACCGCGGGTGAGGACGTCGTCGTGGTCGCCATCGACGGCGCCACGGCCGTCGTCGGCCCGTCCGCCCCCGCCGCACCGCCCGCCCCGCCGGAGGAGGAGCCCTGATGGACACCGTGACGGACACCGTCGTGACGATCGTCGTCCTCGCCCTGGTCCTGCTGTTCGTCGCGATCGTCATCGCGCGGACCATCCGCATCGTGCCGCAGGCCACGGCCGTCATCGTGGAGCGGCTGGGCCGCTACTCGCGCACGCTGGACGCGGGGCTGCACTTCCTCGTGCCGTTCATCGACAAGGTCCGCGCCACCGTGGACCTGCGCGAGCAGGTCGTCTCCTTCCCGCCGCAGACCGTCATCACCTCCGACAACCTCGTGGTGAGCATCGACACGGTCATCTACTACCAGCCCACCGACCCCAAGGCCGCGACCTACGAGATCGCCAACTACATCCAGGCGATCGAGCAGCTGACCGTCACCACGCTGCGCAACGTCGTCGGTTCCCTGGACCTGGAGCAGACCCTCACCAGCCGCGACCAGATCAACGGCCAGCTGCGCGGGGTGCTCGACGACGCGACGGGCCGCTGGGGGATCCGCGTGAACCGCGTGGAGCTGAAGGCCATCGACCCGCCGGCGAGCGTGCAGGACTCCATGGAGAAGCAGATGCGCGCCGAGCGCGACCGGCGCGCGGCGATCCTCAACGCCGAGGGTTTCAAGCAGTCGCAGATCCTCACCGCCGAGGGCGAGAAGCAGTCGCAGATCCTGCGCGCCGAGGGCTCGGCGCAGGCGGCGATCCTGCGGGCCCAGGGTGAGGCGCGCGCCATCACGCAGGTGTTCGACGCCATCCACCGCGGTGACCCGGACCCGAAGCTGCTGGCCTACCAGTACCTGCAGACGCTGCCGCAGATCGCCCGCGGCGACGCCAACAAGGTGTGGATCGTGCCCAGCGAGCTCAACGACGCGCTGAAGGGCTTCGGCTCGATGTTCGCCGCGCACGGCGAGACGGGGAACGGCGGGGGGGACGGCGCGCAGGGGGACCGCGCCCCCGCGCGGCGCCGCCGGCCGCGGGACGAGGCCCCGGCGCCGGGTTTCGAGGAACCCGTGCTGGAGGACCCCTCCGAGGCGCTGAACCGCGCCCGCGCCGAGGCCGCCGGTGCCACCGCGGCCGCCGAGGGGGCCACGCGCCGCGTCAGCGGACCGGGGAACGCCGAGCCGCCGGCGCCCTGACCTGCGCCTCCACCTCCGCAGGTGCCTCGACGGCGACCGGCGGCCGGGCCCGGCGGCGCGACCGGCGGCCCTCGCGGGCGTACCAGCCGCCGAACAGCGCGACGGCGCTGGCGACCTCCACCACCGTTCCGCCGTGGTACAGCACCTCCGCACCGGTGCGCACCTCGGCCGTGGCGCCGCCGTGCCCGGGCAGGCCCCGCGCCCACAGCACCTTGGCGAGCACGTCGTGGGCCGCCGCGGCCAGCAGCAGCAGCACCGCGCGGGCCGGCACCCCGGGGCGGCGGGGCAGCGGGTCGGCGCCCACGACGACGGCGCTCAGCAGGTAGCCGGCGGCGGCCATGTGCACGTGCGCGGCCACCCCCACCCACGGGTGCGTGTGCGACAGGTGGAACAGCGGCGTCAGGTAGAACGCCCACAACCCCCCGGCCTCCAGCACGAGCACCACCGGCGCCCGGGTCACCGCACGGGCCCAGCGACTGCGCAGCACCCCCAGCAGCGCGGTGCGCCCCGCGCGCGGCAGGGTCCGCAGCGCGAGCGTCAGCGGTGCGGACAGGGCCAGCAGCAGGGGTGCCAGCATCGTGGCGAGCAGGTGCACCACCACGTGCGCGGGGAAGCCACCGGCGTGCCCGTGGCCGTGGCCGGGCAGCAGGGCCGGCACCAGCGCCGCGGCCAGGACCGCGAGGGCGGCGCCGACGGCCGCGGCGGTGCGCCGCGCCGGCCAGCGGTCCCCGCGCCGGTGCAACCGCCGCTCACCGGCCAGGTACGCGCCCGGCACCGCGACGGCCACGAGCAGGAGCGCGCCGCTCACGCGCGCTCGCGGCGCCGGGCCCGGGCGAGGACGGCGGCCCCGGCGAGGACGCCCAGCAGCCCGGCACCGTTCCACGCCAGGTCGTACGGCAGCAGTTCGACGCCGTAGCGGATCTGGTGCAGGTCCAGGACCTTGTGGTGGACCACGCCGTCGTAGACCTGGAACGCCCCCCAGCCCAGCAGGACGCCGCCCACCACGCGCGCCCGGGAGGTGGCGCGCCGGCGCTGCAGGTCGGCGAACAGGAACAGCCCCGCGACGGTCGCGATCCAGCCGCCGGCGTGCAGGAGCCCGTCGGAGACCAGCCCCACCTCGAGGGTCGAACGGTCGTAGAAGTGGTGCCAGTGCAGCAGCTGGTGGAAGACGACCTCGTCGACGAACGCGGCCAGGCCCACGCCCATCAGCAGCCCGGCCCCCAGGGACCGCCGCGCCACGCCGCTGCCCTCAGCCGGCCTGCGGGGGCACGGCGGAGGGCCCCTCGCGGTGGCCCGAGCCCAGGGCCTCGGCCACGGCGCTGCGCCGCACCGCCTCCAGCTCGGCCGACTGCCGGGCGGCGCGCTCGACGAGTTCCTCCAGCTCGTCGGCGTCCAGCCGGTCGTCGTCCAGCGCCAGCTCCCGCAGCGACCGCCACAGCGCCCCCTTGCCCTGCACGCCCAGGGACAGCATCTCCAGCTCCACCACGGAGCTGAGCGGGGACCGGCGCAGCAGACGCCCGTTGGTCTTCAGCGTCCCCAGCGCCTCCCCGGCGCGGCCCAGGACCTGCAGCCGGCGGTCGGACCCGACGCCGAGCGCACCCATGAGGCGGACCAGCGTGCGGCGGTCCTCGGCGACCTCCCGGGTCAGGCGCTCCAGCACGCGCCCCGCGTCGGTGCCGCGGTGGCTGCGCGCGGCGCGCGCGAAGCGGGCCTCACCCGCCGTGGCGCCGGCGAGGTGGTCGTTGAGGTAGATGGCCAGCAGGTGGTGCCGGTCGGCGGGAGGGGTTCGTTCGTCCACGCAGGTGCACTACCCGCGACGGCGGCACGGCAACCCTCCGGTGGTTCCACCAGCCTGCGCCGGGGTAGGGGGGTGGGTGTGGACCCCAGCGACCGGCAGCTGTCCCTCACCTTCGTCGGCACCGCCACCACGCTGGTGCGCTACGGCGGGCTGACGCTGCTGACCGACCCGAACTTCCTGCACCGCGGCCAGTACGCCTGGCTGGGCAAGGGGCTGGTGGCCAAGCGGCGCACCGAGCCGGCGATGGGCGTGGCGGACCTGCCGCCGCTGGACGGGGTCGTCCTGTCCCACCTGCACGGCGACCACTTCGACCGCGTCGCGCGCCGCGGCCTGCCGCACGACGTGCCCCTGCTGACGACGCCGCACGCCCGGCGCCGGCTGGCCGGGGTGCACGGGTTCACCGATGTGACGGGGCTGTCGACGTGGGAGTCCCGGACGCTGCGGCGGGGGGACGTCGAGGTCCGGGTGACCGCCGCGCCCGGGCGGCACGCGCCCGAGCCCTGGCAGCGGCTGCTGCCACCGGTGATGGGCAGCGTCTGGGAGTTCGGGCCGGTGGGCGGCCGGGCCGAGTTCACCGTGTACGTCTCCGGTGACACCCTGAACGTCCCCGAGCTGCGCGAGGTGCCGCTGCGCTACCCGGAGGTGGACCTGGCGGTGCTGCACCTGGGCGGCACCACCCTGCCGGGCGGGCTGGTCGTGACGATGGACGGGGTGCAGGGCGCGGACCTGCTGCAGGTGCTGGAGCCGGCGCACGCCGTCCCCGTGCACGTGGACGACTACCGCCTCTTCCGCTCGCCGCTGTCCCGCTTCCGCGACGAGGTGGAGCGCCGGGGGCTGGCGCACGTGGTCCACTATCTCGCGCGCGGGCAGACGGGCGTCTTCAGCCCCCGCTGAGCGGGCCCGGGCGGGCCCGCTCAGCGGACGGCGTCAGCGGGTGGGGATGCGCAGGAACGTGACCGAGTGGGCGGGGAACTCGCGGGTGAACACCCGCTCGATCCCGTGGACCGTGCTGGTCTCCGGTGCCACCGGCTGCGACTCGCGGGTGTTCTCCGCCTGCGGGTCCCCGGCGATGACGGTCATCCGCGCCGTGGGGCGGGCCGGCTCGGCGCCCAGGTCCACGCGCGTGCGGGCCGGCTCGTCGCCGTTGTTGACGACCTTCACGATCAGCTCGCCGGTGTCGTCGTCGCGGGTGACGACCTGCGAGAACTCCTGCGTGGCGGCGTCGTCGGTGATCGTGCCCCACAGTTCGCCGTCGACGTACATCGCGGCGCTCGTGCCGCGCACCTCGACGCGCAGGTCGTAGGTGCGGCCGGTCTCGATCGTGCCGGGTCGGACGAGCAGCACCTCCTTCGCGCCGTCGGTGGTCTTCTCGACGGCGTCCTGGGTGCCGTTCCAGCCGCCGAGGTTCCACCAGTAGTAGTCGTCGCCGTCGACGCCGAAGCCGACGAGGAAGCCCTCGTCGCCGGCGGTCTTCGTCGCCGTCAGGGACACGTCGTAGTCGGTGACGCCGAGGTCCGGGGTGCGCACCAACGTGTTCTCCGCGGTGGTGTCGCTCTGCACGTAGGCGCCTCCGGTCACGGACCACTCCCCGGTTCCGGTCACCGGGGACCACTTCCCGTCACCGTCGGAGAAGTCGTCGGAGAACAGGACCTCGCCGCCGGGGGTGGTCACGCGCACGTCGTCGTAGCGGGCGGCGGTGCGCCAGGTCGACAGCCCGACCCCGCCGGCGATGGGCTCCGCGGGCACCTCGCCGCCGGTGGCGGTGCTCGGGACGACGCGGTCGCCCACGTTGGTCATGAAGAGCTTCTGCACCTCGTAGCTGGCAGAGCCCCACGACTCGTCACCGTCGAACCAGATCATGTCGGGGCGCCACTGGTTCTCGGCCACGTCCGCCAGCAGCGGGGCGTAGGACGCCATCCGCACCACGTCGGCGTTGCGCTCCAGGCCCGTCATGTACGACGCCTCGGCGAGGGCGTTGGCGAGCTTGCCGTCCAGCGACGCGTACTCGCCGAGGAACACGTCCGGCCCGCTGCGGTCGTAGGAGTCGTAGCGGTCGTTGTTCCGCAGGAACCAGGCCGGGCTGTTGTAGTAGTGCTCGTCGACCACCTCGGCGCCCAGTTCGCGGGCGTTGGCCCAGTGGGCGTCGAACACCGCGCCGGTGTCGTCCGGCCCGGAGTTGTAGATCAGGGTGATCTCCGGGTGGGCGGCCGTGATCGCGTCGCGGAAGAGCGCGAAGTTCTCCGCGTACTCCTCGGGCAGGTTCTCCTCGTTGCCGATGCCCAGGTGGGTCAGGCCGAACGGCTCGGGGTGCCCCATCCCGGCGCGGACCCGGCCCCAGGTGGAGGTGGCCGGGCCGTTGGCGAACTCGATGAGGTCCAGGGTGTCCTGGACGTGCCGCTGCAGCAGTTCGGGGTCGTCGGTGGCCTCGTTCTGCCCGCAGCCGGTGAGCAGGGCGGGCACGACGGGAAGCGGCATCGCCCCGATGTCCTCGGCGAACTGGAAGTACTCGTAGTAGCCCAGGCCGTAGGACTGGTTGTAGCCCCAGAAGTTGGCGTTGGTGGCGCGCTGCTCGACGGGCCCGACGGTGTCCTTCCACTGGTAGGAGCGCTGCCGCTCCCACCCGGAGGCGGCGTCGTAGCCCTCGTGGCTGCCGGTGTTGACGATGCAGCCTCCGGGGAAGCGCACGAACCCGGGCTCCAGGGCGGCGATCTTCTCGGCGAGGTCCGCGCGCAGGCCGTTGGGCCGGCCCATGAACGTCTCGCGGGGGAACGCCGAGACCATGTCCAGGCGCAGCGTCCCGGACCCGGCGGCCTGCACCGACAGCCGTGCCGCGTCGGTGGTGCTGCGGGCGCGAACGGTGCCGCGGTACTGCCGCCACCCGTCGCCGCGCACCTGCACGCGGAACTGCCCGGACAGGGCCCGCCCGTCGGCTCCGGTGAGCGCCACGGTCAGCGGGGTGCCGCCGGGCGCATCGCTGCGTGCCCACACGGACACGTCGTACAGCTCGCCCGCCTCCACCGCCAGGCCCTGGTCGTACCCGGAGTTCGTCACGCCGTAGGTGCCGCGGGTGCCGCTGGACAGGTCCAGGCGCAGGTAGGTGCGGTTGCGCTCGTTCAGGCGCCCGGAGTCGTCGACCGTCGTGGCCGTGCCGCGCCCGCCGCCGACCGCGGTGGGCGTCCAGGCGGTCAGCCCGTCCCAGCCGGCGCGGTCGGCCCCGGAGAACTCGAAGGAGCGGTTGCGCACCAGCTCGGCGTACAGGCCGCCGTCGGCGGCGTTGTTGATGTCCTCGTAGAACACCCCGTACATGTGCTCGCCGATCTCCGGGCCGGTGGCCGCCGGGTCGACGGTGAGGGTGTGGGTGGGGGTGGCGCCGCGACCGGGGGCTGCGGCGGCGGGCCCGGCGGCGCACAGCGGGACGGTGAGCGCCGCCGCGGCCACGAGGGCCAGCGCGGCGCGCGAGGGGGATCGGGACACGGGGGAGTCCTTCCGGGACCGGTGCCGCCCGGGGATCCGGGACGTGCTGCACCGCAACGGGTGGGTGACGCCCGGCGGACCGCGCGCAGCAGTGCGCGCCCAGAGCCGCCGGTGGCGTGCCGATCAACCTAGGTAGCGCACAGCTACGGGTCAAGTACTCCGGGGCGGACTTGTACAACGTTGTGAAGTGGGGGCATGCTGCGCGGAGCACCCCACCGGGTGCGCTCGACGAGGAGCAGGAGGAAACCCGTGCCCCGATCCACCACCGGCGGCGAGACGGCGCCCGCGCGCCGGCGCCGCACCCCCCTCGCCGCGGCCGCCGCGGTCCTGTGCCTGCTGGCCGGCGGTGCCACGGCGAACGCCGCCGGGCACTCCGGGCCCCCGCCCAGCGGGAAGCTGCCCATGACCGGCGACGTCGGCGACTACGTGCCCGGCGTCGTCGACGACCCCGTGCACGACCCGACGCTGTTCAGCGACCGCGGCACCTACTACGTCTTCTCCACCGGGGTGGCGAACGCCGACGACCCCGGCGGCATCTTCGTGCGGAAGTCCACCGAGCTCGCCGGGCCCTGGGAGTCGGTCGGGGCCATCGAGCTGCCGGAGTGGACGAAGGCGTACGGCGTGGGCCACCTGTGGGCCCCGCACGTCGTGCAGCGCGGCGGCACGTTCTACCTCTACTACGCGGCGTCCTCGTTCGGGACGAACAACTCCGCGATCGGCGTGGCCACCACCCGCACCCCCGGCGACCTGGACAGCTGGGTCGACCACGGCCCGGTGCTGCGCTCGGACACCGACGACGACTTCAACGCCATCGACCCGCAGGTCTTCTCCGACGGCGGGCAGTGGTACATCGCCTTCGGCTCGTTCTGGACCGGCGTGAAGATCCAGCGCCTCGAGGACATGACCCGACCGGTGGGCCCGGTCATCGACCTGGCCGACGACCCCGTCGACCCGCCCAACGCCATCGAGAACCCGCAGGTGTTCAAGCGCGGGGGGTACTGGTACCTGACGGTCTCGCGCGGGTTCTGCTGCCGCGGGGTGGACAGCACCTACGCCACGTACGTGGGCCGCTCCACCAGTCCCACGGGGCCCTTCGTCGACAGCGAGGGCGTGCCCATGACCGAGGGGGGTGGCGACCTGCTCCTCGACCGGCGCGGCGACCAGGTCGGCACCGGCGCCCTCGACGTGCTCAACGACCGCGGCCGCACCTACGCCGTGCACCACTACTACGACGCGGACACCGGCGGCACGATCCGCATGCAGATCCGCGAGGTCGAGTGGCGCGGCGGCTGGCCCCACTTCAGCTACGGCCCCGGCGACGGCACCCCGCCGGCGTGAGGGAGCGCGGGGCGGCACCGGGCCCGGCCCGGGGCCGCCCCGCGGTCGCGCCGCACCCGGGGTCGCGCACGACGAGCGCCCGCCGCGGGGCGGGTGTACGTTCGCACGCGTGGGAGTGCGCACCTGGATCGAGGGCTGGCCGGTCTACCGCCAGCTCACCGGTGACGACCCGCTGGGACGCGGGGCGGCGTCGCAGTCGGGGCGATCGAAGGCGCTGACGCCTCGCACCGCCACGGCCGACCGGGTCGCCAGATCGGTGTGCCCGTACTGCGCGGTGGGCTGCGGTCAGCGCGTCTACGTCCAGGACGAGCGGGTGACCGCGATCGAGGGCGACCCCGACAGCCCGCACTCGCGCGGTCGGCTCTGCCCCAAGGGTGCCGCCAGCGAGCAGCTCGTCAACGGCGACTCCCGCCAGACCAAGGTCCGCTACCGGGCGCCGTTCGCCACGGACTGGACCGACCTCGACCTCGACACCGCGATGGACATGATCACCGACCGGGTGATCGACGCCCGCCGTCGCGGGTGGCAGGACGCCGACGACCACGGCAACAAGCTCAACCGCACGATGGGGATCGCCAGCCTGGGTGGCGCCACGCTGGACAACGAGGAGAACTACCTCATCAAGAAGCTCTTCACCGCGATGGGCGCCATCCAGGTGGAGAACCAGGCGCGCATTTGACACTCCGCCACGGTGCCCGGTCTGGGTGCCTCGTTCGGTCGCGGTGGGGCCACCGGTGACCTGCAGGACCTGAGCAACGCCGACGTCATCGTCATCCAGGGCTCGAACATGGCCGAGTGCCACCCGGTCGGGTTCCAGTGGGTGATGGAGGCCAAGGCGCGCGGGGCCAAGGTCATCCACATCGACCCCCGCTTCACGCGCACCAGCGCGCTCGCGGACACGTACGTGCCGATCCGCAGCGGCACGGACATCGTGCTGCTCGGGGCGATCATCAACCGCGTCCTGACCCAGGAGCGGGACTTCCGCGAGTACGTCCTGAACTACACGAACGCCTCGTGGATCGTCAGCGACGACTTCCAGGACACCGAGGAGCTCGACGGGCTGTTCTCGGGGTTCGACCCCGAGACCCGCTCGTACGACACCGACTCCTGGCAGTACGCCGGCTCCGAGGAGCACGGCCAGGAGGAGGAGGAGACCAACCGCTCCTCCGACAGCGAGACCGGTCAGTCCATGGGCTCCGGCGGTGCTCCCGTCGACCACCAGCAGATCCAGCGCGACGAGACCCTGCAGAACCCGCGCACGGTCTGGCAGATCCTCAAGCGCCACTTCGCGCGGTACACCCCCGAGATGGTCGCCGAGGTCTGCGGCGTGCCCACCGACGTCTTCGACGACGTCGCCGAGGCGTGGATCTCCAACTCGGGCCGCGAGAGGACCGGCGCACTGGTCTACAGCGTCGGCTGGACCCAGCGCGGCACGGGCGTGCAGTACATCCGCACCGGCGCGATCCTGCAGCTCCTGCTGGGGAACATGGGTCGTCCCGGCGGCGGGATCATGGCGCTGCGCGGCCACGCCAGCATCCAGGGCTCCACCGACATCCCCACGCTGTACAACCTGCTGCCCGGGTACCTGCAGATGCCGCACGCCGAGCGCCACCCGGACCTGCAGACCTACGTGGACAGCATCAAGGGCACGAACCAGAAGGGCTTCTGGGGCAACGCCGACGCCTACACCGTCAGCCTGCTCAAGGCGTACTTCGGCGACAGCGCCACCGCGGAGAACGACTACCACTTCGACGACCTGCCCCGCATCAACGGTGACCACGGCACTTACGGCCAGGTCATGGACATGATCGCCGGCGGGAAGATCTTCGGGTACTTCCTGCTGGGCCAGAACCCGGCGGTCGGCTCGGCCAACGGCCGCGCGCAGCGCCTGGGCATGGCGAACCTGGACTGGGTGGTCGTGCGCGACCTCGTGATGATCGAGAGCGCCACCTTCTGGAAGGACTCCCCGGAGGTCGGCACCGGCGAGATCGTCCCGGAGGAGTGCCGCACGGAGGTGTTCTTCCTCCCCGCCGCCACCCACGTGGAGAAGGAGGGCACCTTCACGCAGACGCAGCGGCTGCTGCAGTGGCGCGAGAAGGCGGTGGAGTCCCCGGACGACGCCCGCAGCGAGCTGTGGTTCTTCTACCACCTGGGCCGGCGCATGCGGGAGAAGCTGGCCGGCTCCACCGACCCGCGCGACCGCCTCCTGTTCGACATGACCTGGGACTACCCGGTGCACGGCGAGCGCGCCGAGCCCGACGCCCGCGCGGTGCTGAAGGAGATCAACGGCTACGACGTCACCACCGGCGAACTGCTGCCCGGGTACACCTCCCTCAAGGCCGACGGCAGCACCTCCAGCGGGTGCTGGATCTACTCCGGCGTGTACGCCGAGGGCGTCAACCAGGCCGCCCGGCGCAAGCCCGGGCGCGAGCAGAGCCTGCACGCGCACGAGTGGGGCTGGGCGTGGCCGATGAACCGCCGCGTCCTGTACAACCGCGCCTCGGCCGACCCCGACGGCAAGCCGTGGAGCGAGCGCAAGGCGCTGGTCTGGTGGGACGAGGACGCCGGGAAGTGGACCGGCGACGACGTGCCGGACTTCGAGGCCACCAAGGCGCCCTCGTACCGGCCGCCGGAGGGCGCCACGGGCGTGGAGGCCCTCGCCGGCGACGACCCCTTCGTCATGCAGTCCGACGGCAAGGGCTGGCTGTACGCGCCCAAGGGCGTCGTCGACGGCCCGCTGCCGGCGCACTACGAACCCGCCGAGTCGCCGTTCCGCAACACCGTCTACACCCAGCAGCAGAACCCGGCACGGGTCATCTACACCAACCACCTCAACGAGGTGCACCCGAGCCCGCCGGAGCCGGGCGACGACGTGTTCCCGTACGTGTGGACGACCTCGCGCCTCACCGAGCACCACACGGCCGGCGGCATGAGCCGGTTCCTGCCGTACCTGGCGGAGCTGCAGCCGGCGCTGTTCATGGAGGTCTCCCCGGAGCTGGCGGCCGAGCGCGGCCTGCAGCACCTGGGGTGGGCTCACGTCATCACCGCGCGGGCCGTGGTGGAAGCACGTGTCATGGTGACCGACCGCCTCGCCCCGCTGAAGGTGCAGGACCGCGTGGTGCACCAGGTGTGGTTGCCGTACCACTGGGGCTCCGGGGGGCTGACGACCGGTGACGTCGTCAACGACCTGGCGCACATGACGGTCGACCCGAACGTCCACATCCAGGAGTTCAAGGCCGGCACGTGCGACGTGCGCCCGGGCCGACGGCCCCAGGGGCGCGGCGCGCTCGAGCTCGTGGACGAGTACCGCCTGCGAGGCGGGGTCACGATGGCCACCGGCAGCGTCGCGGTCACCCAGCAGTACCTGGACGGGCGGATGGACCGCGGGGAGCGCGCCGTGGCCGGCGGCACTCCCGCGGGCACGGGGGGGCACCCCGAGCTCATCGAGAAGGTGCTGTCGGTGCGGCACGAGATCCGCTCCCGGCCGGGCCGGCCGCAGCAGGAAGGCGTCGACGGCCGCGCCCTGGTGCTGGGGGACGGCCCGCGCGCGGCCGCCCGCAGCGCCGGCGAGGACCGTGCCGACCGGGCTGACCGTGCGGAGGGGGACGGCGCCGGCGACGGCGGGGAACAGGGGAGGGAGAGCTAGTGGTCTCGGCGAACAGCCTGTCCGGGCGACTGGAGGACCCCGCCCGCGACGCGGGGTACGTCGACCCGCCACCGCGCAAGGGCTTCTTCACCGACACCTCGGTGTGCATCGGCTGCAAGGCCTGCGAGGTGGCGTGCAAGGAGTGGAACGCGGTGCCCGAGGACGGCATCGACCTGCTCGGCATGTCCTACGACAACACCGGTGGGCTCGGGGCGGACTCCTGGCGCGCGGTGGCGTTCATCGAGCAGTCCCGCCCGGTGGGCAACCAGACGGCCCCGTTCGCCTCCGCGGCCACCGGCCGCAGCGCGGAGCAGCTGCAGCAGGACACCGTCGCCGCCGGCATCGACGTGTTCGACGAGGCGTCGCGCCTCGGGACGGGCGTCCCCGGCGGGCAGCCGCTGGCGGACGCCGCCGCGGACGCCTCCGGCGGCTGCGGGTCCGGCGGCGGCTGCGGCTGCGGAGCTCAGGCGTCCGCCACCACCCGGGCCTCCGGGACGGCGGAGCAGGGCGAGCAGTTCCTCGGCATGCCGGGGATGCTGGCGCCCGCCGCGCTGCCCGACCGCGACGGCCGGCAGTCCATGCGCTGGCTCATGATGTCCAACGTCTGCAAGCACTGCACCCACGCCGCCTGCCTGGACGTCTGCCCCACGGGGTCGCTGTTCCGCACGGAGTTCGGCACGGTGGTGGTGCAGGAGGACATCTGCAACGGCTGCGGGTACTGCGTCTCCGCCTGCCCCTACGGCGTCATCGACAAGCGCGAGGTCGACGGCCGGGCCTGGAAGTGCACCCTGTGCTACGACCGCCTGGGCGAGGGGGACACCCCGGCCTGCGCGAAGGCGTGCCCGACGGAGTCCATCCAGTACGGCGACCTGGACGAACTCCGCGAGCGCGCCGAGCGGCGCCGGCAGCAGTTGCACGACGTGGGCGTCACCGAGGCCCGCCTGTACGGGCACGACCCCGACGACGGCGTCGGCGGCGACGGGGCGTTCTTCCTGCTGCTGGACGAGCCGGAGGTGTACGGGCTCCCGCCGGACCCCGTGGTCACCACCCGCGACCTGCCCTCGATGTACAAGCACATGGTGGTCGCGGCCGGGGCGATGGTCCTGGGCGTCGTCGCGGCGGCGGTGGGACGGCGATGAGCGAGCAACCCCAGATGAAGGGCCTGCAGCCGGAGCCGCGCCCCTCCCAGGCGACCCCGCACCAGGCCGGCCAGCCCGACCGGCCGGGCACCGACCCCGTGGGCGGGCAGGCGGCGCGCATGTGGAGCGCCGGCATGGGGCGCCGGCGCAAGGAGGGCGGCAAGCGCCGCCGGGGTGACGTCAACGCCGTCGTCCCCGAGGCGGAGTTCCGCTCGTACTACGGCCGCGCGGTGCTCAAGCCGCCGGTGTGGGAGCACGACATCGCCTACTACCTGTTCACCGGCGGGCTCGCCGCGGGCAGCTCGATGCTCGGCGCGGTGGCGAACCTGCGCGGGGACGCCGGCGCGCGCCGCGGCCTGCGGCTGACCGCCCTCGGGGCGGTCGGCGCCAGCGCCTACTTCCTCATCGCCGACCTGGGTCGGCCCGAGCGCTTCTACCAGATGCTGCGCGTCGCCAAACCCACCTCGCCGATGTCCGTGGGCACGTGGATCCTCTCCGCGTACGGCCCGCTGGCGGGGGCCGCCGCCGTCTCGGAGGTCGCTCCGCTGCTGCCCCGGCACGGCGTCCTCGGCCTGGCGCGCAAGGTCGCCGGGCCCGTGGGCGCCCTCGCCGGAGCCGGGGCCGCGCTGACCGCCCCGCTGCTGGCCACCTACACCGCGGTGCTGTTCGCCGACACCGCCGTGCCGTCCTGGCACGAGCCGTACCGGGAACTGCCGTTCGTCTTCGCCGGCAGCGCCCTGGCCAGCGGTGCCGGCGCCGGGATGCTGCTGGCGCCCCTGGCGCAGGCCGGCACCGCCCGCACCGCCGCCGTGATCGGCGCCGGGCTGGAGCTGACCGCGGCGCGCCGGATGGAGAGCGAGCACGGCATCGTCAGCGAGCCGTTCCACCAGGGCCGGCCCGGGAGGTTCCTGAAGACCGCCCGCGCGCTGACCCTCGCCGGTGCCGCCGGCGCGGTCCTGGGCCGCCGCTCCCGGCTGGTGTCCGCCGCCGCCGGTGCGAGCCTGCTGGCCGGGTCGCTGCTGACGCGCGTGGCCGTCTTCGAGGCCGGTGTGGCCTCCACGAAGGACCCCAAGTACGTCGTCGTCCCCCAGCGCCAGCGCCTGCGGGACCGCGGCGCGCTCGGGCAGGAGGACCACCGCGCCGAGGACGGGGGCGTGCAGCAGGACAGCGCCCCGGAGATCCGCACCTAGCAACACCCTGGAGGGACCGTGGCGTTCAAGTCACCCGACCAGATCGCCGTCGCCGCCGTGGCGGCGGGGGAGAAGAAAGCGCACCTGAGCGTCGGCAAGCTCCTCGTGGGCGGGTTCCTCGCCGGTGCCTACATCGGCATCGCCGGCCTGCTGGCCGTCGACGTCAGCGCCGGCATGGACCGGGCCATCTGGGGCGGTGCCGTCACCCTGGTGACCGGCGCCGTGTTCAGCCTGGGCCTGATCCTCGTCCTCATCGCGGGCTCCGAACTGCTCACCGGGAACATGGCGCTGGTGCCGATGGCGCTCATGCGGCGCAAGGCCACCTGGGGGCGCCTGGCCCGCAACTGGGGCCTGGTGCTGGCCGGGAACCTGGTGGGCTCGCTGTTCGTGGCCTACTTCCTCGCGGTGCAGACCGGGGTGATCGGCGGTCCGGGCGCCGAGGACGGCACCACGGCCGCCGCGACGTTCGAGCGGTTGTCGTCCATCGCCACCGGCAAGGCCCTGGCCGAGAGCCACTCCGAGGTGTTCCTGCGCGCCATCGGCTGCAACTGGCTGGTCTGCCTGGCCGTGTGGATGTCCCTGGCGGCGGAGGACATCGCCGGGAAGATCCTCGCGATCTTCTTCCCCATCACCGCGTTCGTGGCCCTCGGGTTCGACCACGTCGTCGCCAACATGTTCTTCCTGCCCGCCGCGTACTGGGCCGGGACCCCGGGCCTGGGCTGGGGCGACATCCTCACCAACTGGCTGTTCGCCGGGCTCGGCAACGCCATCGGCGGGGCCGTGCTGGTCGGCGTCGCCTACTGGTTCCTGTACCTGCGCGGCACGCCGCAGGACGCGCCGCGCACCGCCTCCAGCTCCGACGAGTCCGCCACCGCCGGAGCCCCCCGCGGCAGCGGCCGCGACGCCCCCTGACCCCGCACCCCGCGGTGCCCGCACCCGCGGTGATCGAGGGGGTCGCAACTCCCTCGATCACCGCGGGAGGCGGGGCGGGTCAGCGGACGGCGACCGTCACACCGGCGCGGGCCGGGACGAACTCGCCCACGACCGGGTACCCGGGCACCTCGCCCGCCACGAGCAGACCCCCGGAGGTCTGCGCGTCCGCCAGCAGCACCAGCTCGTCCTCGCCCGCGCCGCCCGCGTCCAGCGTCGGGCGCACCCAGTCCAGGTTCCGGCGGCTGCCGCCGGGGACGAACCCGGCCTCCAGCGACTCGCGGGCCCCGTCCACGTACGGGACCGCCGCGGCGTCCACGACCGCGGTGACGCCGCTGGCCCGGGCTACCTCGTGCAGGTGCCCGAGCAGCCCGAACCCCGTCACGTCGGTGGCGCAGCGGGCGCCCGACGCCAGCGCCGCCGCCGACGCCGCCGCGTTGAGCGTCGTCATGACCGCGATCGCCTCCTCGAACACCTCCCCGGTGCTCTTGTGCCGGTTGTTCAGCACACCCAGGCCCAGCGGCTTCGTCAGCGTGATCGGCACGCCCGCCACCGCCGCGTCGTTGCGCAGCAGGCGGTCCGGATCGCCCGTGCCGGTCACGGCCATCCCGTACTTCGGTTCCGGGTCGTCGATGCTGTGCCCACCGCCCAGGTGGCAACCGGCCGCCGCGGCCGCGTCGGCGCCGCCGCGCAGCACCTCCCGCGCCAGCTCGGGCGGCAGCACGTCGCGCGGCCAGCCCAGCAGGTTCACCGCCACCAGCGGTGCGCCGCCCATCGCGTACACGTCCGAGAGGGCGTTGGTCGCCGCGATGCGGCCGAAGGTGTAGGCGTCGTCCACCACGGGGGTGAAGAAGTCCGCCGTCGCGATCACCGCGAGCCCGCCGCGCACCCGCACGACCGCCGCGTCGTCACCCACCCCCACCAGCAGGTCCTCGCCCGGCGGCGGCGCCAGGCCCGCGACCATCTCCTCCAGCTCCCCCGGGGGGATCTTGCAGGCGCAGCCGCCGCCGTGGGCGTACTGCGTCAGGCGCACCGCGTCGAGGACCGTCACGGCGCTCACCGTAGGCCAGCGCCCGCCGCGTGCCGCGCGGCGGGCTGCGCTGCGGGCTGTGGCAGGCTGGCCCCCGCACGCGCAGCACGGAGGCGTACGGGTGCCTGGTGGCCCCCGCGGTCTTCAACACCGACGTGACCGAGCACCTCGGTCAGGTGGGTTCGATTCCCATCCGCCTCCGCCAGCGCGTGCCCGGGTGCTCGTCCGGCCCCCGGGGTAGGTTCGGCGACCGTGCCCGACGCCCCGCCCGACCCCCGCCGCGCGGTGCCCCGCACCGACGCCGTCCTCGCCGCCCCCGAGCTGACCGGTGCCCTGGCCCGGCACGGCCGCGACACCGTCAAGGCGCTCGTGCGCGAGGTGCAGGACGCGGTGCGCGCCGGGCGGGTCGCGCCCGGCGACGTCGTGCCCGCCGTCCTGGCCGCGCTGCCCGCGCCCTCGACGGTGCGCCGCGTCCTGAACTGCACCGGGACCGTCCTGCACACCAACCTCGGCCGCGCCCAGCTGGCCCGCGGGGCCGTCGACGCCGTCGTCGGCGCCTGCGGCGCGACCGACGTGGAGATGGACCTCGCCACGGGCCGGCGCGCCCGCCGCGGCCGGGGGGCGCTGGCGGCGCTGCGCGCGGCCGTCCCCGACGCCGGCGACGTCCACGTCGTCAACAACGGCGCCGCCGCCCTCGTGCTGGCCGCCACCGCGCTGGCCGCCGGTCGCGAGGTCGTCGTCAGCCGCGGCGAGATGGTCGAGATCGGCGACGGGTTCCGCCTGCCGGACCTGCTGGAGTCCACCGGCGCACGGCTGCGGGAGGTCGGCACCACCAACCGCACCACCGTCGCCGACTACGCCGCCGCCGTCGGCCCGGACACCGGCATGGTGCTGAAGGTCCACCCCTCCAACTTCGTCGTCACCGGTTTCACCTCCGGTGTCGAGGCGGGTGAGCTGACCGGCCTGGGCGTGCCCGTCGTGGTCGACACCGGCTCCGGCCTGCTGCGCCCCGAGCCGCTGCTGCCGCACGAACCCGACGCCGCCACCGCGCTGCGCGCCGGCGCCGACCTCGTCACCGCCAGCGGCGACAAGCTCCTCGGCGGACCGCAGGCCGGCCTGCTGCTGGGTCGCGCCGACCTCGTGGACCGGCTGCGCCGGCACCCCCTGGCCCGGGCGCTGCGGGTGGACAAGCTCACCCTCGCCGCCCTGGAGGCCACCCTGCGCACCGCCGCCACCCCCACCCGCGACGCCCTGCACGCCGACGTCACCGCGCTGCGCGAGCGGTGCGCGCAGCTGGCGCGGCAGGTCGGCGCGGCCGGCGTGGCGGCCGGGGTCGTGGACGCCGCGGCCGTCGTCGGCGGCGGCGGCGCGCCCGGGGTCCAGCTGCCCTCGGCCGCCGTGGCGCTGGACGAGGCGCTCGCCGCCCCGCTGCGGCTCGGGGAGCCGCCCGTGGTGGGCCGGGTCGAGCGCGGCCGGCTGCTGCTGGACCTGCGGTGCGTGCCCGCGGCCCGCGACGGCGAGGTCGCCGCCGCCGTGGTCCGCGCGGCGCGCGGGGCGGGGGCGTAGCCGTGCACGTCGTCGCCACCGCCGGTCACGTCGACCACGGCAAGTCCAGCCTCGTGCGCTCGCTCACCGGCACCGACCCCGACCGGCTCGCGGAGGAGAAGCGCCGCGGCCTGACGATCGACCTGGGGTTCGCGTGGGCCGAGCTGCCCGGTGCGGGCAGCGTCGCGTTCGTCGACGTGCCCGGCCACTCCTCCTTCGTGCCGACGATGCTGGCGGGCGTCGGTCCCGTCCCGGTGGCGCTGCTCGTGGTCGCCGCCGACGGCGGGTGGATGCCGCAGTCCGCCGAGCACCTGGCGGCGCTGGACGCCCTGGGCGTGCGGCACGGGCTGCTGGTCGTCACCCGTGCCGACCTGGCGGACCCGGCGCCCGCGCTGGCGGCCGCGCGCGCCGAGCTGGCCGGCACGTCCCTGGCCGGGGTGCCCGCGGTGGCGTGCAGCGCCGTCACCGGCGCCGGCCTGGACGAGGTGCGCCGCGTGCTGGCGGAGGTCCTGGCCGCCGTGCCGGCCCCGCGGGCGGCGGGTCCGGTGCGGTTGTGGGTGGACCGGGCGTTCACGATCCGCGGCGCCGGCACCGTCGTCACCGGCACCCTGGGCGCCGGGACGCTGCGCACCGGCGACGAGCTGGACCTCGCCACCGCCTCCGGGGTGCGCCGGGCGCGGGTGCGGGGGCTGCAGAGCCTGGAGCAGGACGTGGCGAGCGCGAGCGGCGTGGCCCGCGTGGCGGTGAACCTGCGCGGCGTGGAGCGCGGTGAGGTCGGGCGCGGGGACGCGCTGGTGACCCCCGGCTGGTCGGTGCGCACCGACGTGCTGGACGTGCGCTGCCCCGGTGCGGGCGAGGGGCCCGGCGAGCTGCCCGGCCGCCTCGTGGTGCACGCCGGGTCCGCCGCCGTGCCCGCCCGGAGCCGCCCGCTGGGCCGCGACGGGGCCGACCTGCTGGTGCGCCTGCGGCTGGAGGCCCCGCTGCCCCTGGTCCTCGGGGACCGCCTGCTGCTGCGCGACCCCGCCCGCCACCTCGTCCTGGGCGCCGGCGTCGTGCTCGACGTGCGCCCGCCCGCGCTGCGCCGGCGCGGCGCCGCCGCCGCCCGCGTCGCCGACCTGCAGGGGCTGGGCGGCGAGCCGGACGAGGCCTCCGAGCTGCGCCGCCGCCGGGTGGTGCGCGGGGCGGACCTGCGGGCGATGGGCGTGCGGGTGCGCACCTCCCCGGTGGCGGGGGACTGGCACGTGGCACCCGGCCTGCTGGAACGGGCCGGCGAGCGGCTGGCCGGCCTCGTCGCCGAGCACGCCGCCGCCGACCCGCTGCGGCCCGGCCTGCCGCTGGAGGAGGCCCGCCGCGCCCTCGGCCTGCCGGACCGGGCCCTGGTGCAGGCCGCCGTGCGCCCGCCGCTGCAGCTGGTGGACGGGCGAGTGGTCGCCGGGGCCGCGGCGGCGCAGCTGCCGCCGCGGGTCGAGCGCGCCGTGGCCGCCGTGCTCGCCGACCTCGCCGGGCGGCCGTTCGCCGCGCCGGACGCCGAGCGGCTGCGTGAGCTGGGCCTGGGGCGCAGCGAGCTCGCCGCCGCCGTGCGCGCCGGGCGCCTGGAGCGCGTCGCCGAGGGCGTCGTGCTGGCCCCGGGGGCGCTGCGCCGGGCCGCGCGCGCGCTGGCCGGGCTGCCCCAGCCGTTCACGGCGAGCGAGGCGCGCCGGGCGCTGGGCACCTCCCGCCGGGTGGCGCTGCCGCTGCTGGAGGCGCTGGACGCGGCCCGCCTGACCTCCCGGGGTGCCGACGACCGCCGCCGGGTGCTCGGGGACGGTGGGCGCCCGGCGCCCGTGGGCCGTCCGGGGGGTGCTGAGCCGCCACGAGAGTGATCGTGCGTTCACGTACCGCGATCAGGGGGGTGCACTGCCCACACTGGCGGGGACGTCCCCGCGCCGGGCGACGCCCCGCACGCCCGACGACCCCAGGACGGTCCCCCGTGAGCACTGAACCCCAGCCCCAGCCGGGGACCGGCACCCACCCGTCCGGACCGCGCGTCGTGCGCCTGCAGCCGGTGCTGGCCACCGCGGTGCCCGCCGCCGGGCTGCTCGCCTCCCTCGCGGCGTTCGCGCACGCCGGCCCCGGCACCGCCGCGCTGGTGGCGACCGGCGCGCTGGCGGCCGGCGCGGGCCTGCGCTGGGCCCACCGCACCGCGGCCCTGGCCCGCAGCCTGCGGGAGGTCGCCGAGGGCCCGTCCGGGGTGGGCCGCGCCACCGCGCCGTCGGCCGCCGTCCCGGCGCCCCGCAGCGCACCGGCGGCACCGGCGGCACCGGCGGCGCCGGCGCGATCGCGCAGCGACGCCGCCTGACGCGCACCGTCCAGCGCTACGCCCCTCCGGGGCGCTGAGCCGCCCGGGCCCGGGCGGACAGGGCCGATCGGGTGACGCCTGGGGCTGCTGAGGTGCGGCGTTCACACCAGCGTGGTCCTCTTGTCACCGAGCGGAGTGAGGCGCGAGGCTTCACCGAGCCTGCCAGCGAGCACCGGTGCGACGATCGGTGCGGCTGCCGGCGAGAGGGGAGGGCACGGCATGCTGCGGTGGCCGTGGTCGGTGCGCCACCGGGCCGGTGACGACGTCCGCACCCGCGTGGTGCCGTGGGCCGTCGCCTCGCCCCTCGTCGTCGTGGGTGTCGTGGCGCTCCTGCATCGACTGGTGGGCGGGCCCCCGAGCCTGCAGACCCTCCTGGCGGCGCTGTGCGGCGGCATCGTCAGCGCCCTGCTGCTGCTCCTGCTGGCCGTGCAGTCCGCCGAGCGCGTCGACGAGGAGGGCCGCGAGCGCCAGGAGCGCCTCGACGCGGCCCTGCGCCAGGCCCTGCACGACCCCCTCACCGACCTGGGCAACCGGCAGCTGTTCACCGACCGCCTGCAGCACGCCCTGGCGCGGCGCGGCTCGCGCGGTTGCGCGGTGCTCTACCTGGACCTGGACGGGTTCAAGTCCGTCAACGACACCCACGGCCACGCCGCGGGGGACGCCGTGCTCATCGAGGTCGCCCAGCGGCTGCGCGCCGCCGTGCGCCCCGAGGACACCGTCGCCCGCTTCGGCGGGGACGAGTTCGCCGTCCTCTGCGAGGACCTGTCCGACGACCTGACCGCCAGCCGCATCGCCGAGCGCGTCGTGTCCTCCATCGCCGACCGGCCCGTCACCGTCGGGCCCGACCGCGCACTGGGCATCACCCCCAGCGTCGGCATCGCCCTGGCCCGCGACGAGGGCGACGCCTCCAAGCTGCTGCGCCGCGCCGACGCCGCCCTGTACCGCGCCAAGGAGGGCGGCAAGGCCCGCTCGGAGCTGTTCGACGAGCGCATGCAGGCCCAGGCCGTGGACGCCTCCCAGACCGAGGTGGACCTCGCCCTGGCCGTGGAGCAGGGCCAGCTGCGGCTGCACTACCAGCCGATCGTGGACCTCACCGACGGGCACGTGCAAGGGGTGGAGGCGCTGCTGCGCTGGCAGCACCCCCGCCGCGGCCTGCTGCACCCCGGCGACTTCGTGCCGCTGGCCGAGCGCACCGGCCTCATCGTGCCCATCGGCCAGTGGGTCCTGCGCGAGGCGTGGCGCACCCTGTCGGAGTGGTACGCCCGCGAGGGCGACGACTGCGGCTTCACCGTCTCGGTCAACGTCTCCCCGCGCCAGCTGGCGGGTGGGCAGCTGCTGGACGCCGTGTCGGCCGAGCAGCCGCCCGGAGCCGCCGGTGACGCGCTGCTGGTGGAGGTCAGCGAGGAGCTGCTCGTCGCCGACGCCAACGCCGGGTTCAGCACCCTGCACGCGCTGCGCATGATGGGCGTGCGCGTCGGCATCGACGACTTCGGCCGCGGCGTGTCGTCCCTGTCGCACCTGCAGACCATGCCCGTCGACCACGTGAAGGTGGACCGGCACTTCATCGCCGGCCTCGGCCAGCGCCGCCAGGACGAGGCGGTCGTCGCCGGCATCATCGGCATGGCCCGCAGCATGGGCGTCGGCGTCATCGCCGAGGGCGTGGAGACGCCCGAGCAGCTGGGCGCCCTGCGCCGGATGGGCTGCGACGCCGCGCAGGGTTTCCTGCTGGCCCACCCCGGCCCCGTCCTGGACCTGGACCGGGCCCTGCCGGAGGCGACGACGGGGATGCTGCACGAGGTCCTGGACCTCGCCCGCGTCGACCGCGCCGCCCAGGAACCCGTGCTCGCCCGCGACAGCGCCGGGAACTGATCCAGGGCTCAAGCGCCGCCCCGCGCTGCCGATGGGGAGGGTGGAGGGCGCCGCCGCGCTCCCCGCGGCGCCCCGAGGAGAAGCACACGGCATGAGCGAGCAGCGCACCCCCCGCACCGCGTCCCTGACCACGCGCATCGTCGGCTCGGCCGGTTGCATGGCCCTGGTGGCCGTCGCCCTCGGCGCCACCGGTGCCGTCAGCAGCTACCGGCAGGCCGAGGACCTGAAGGTCCTGCAGGACCAGGTGCTGGCCCTGCAGACGACCACCCAGGACGTCGCCCTCACCAACGCCCAGGTCACCGCGCTGGCCATCGCCGTGCAGTACATGCCCGGCGGGGAACGCGACGCCGGGCGGCTCGAGGCCACGACCGAGGCCCGCAGCGCCGCCGTCGAGCGTCTCGTCGAGATCGCCACCGGCGCCGACGCCGAGGTCGCCGCCGAGCTGGCCGATCAGCTCGCCGTCATGAGCGAGGAGGGCACGGTCGCGCTCACCGCGACCGACGCCACCGAGCGGCAGGCCGCCCTGGCCGCTTACCAGGCCGCCTCGGCCGAGTTCGACACCGACCTCGCGCAGCTCCAGGAGAGCGCCGCGGCCGCCGTCGCCGCGGCCGTCGCCGCCGGCACCGGCCGCGCCGACAGCACCGTGCTGACCGTCCTCGGGCTGCTGCTGGGCGGCCTGGCCGTCAGCACCGCCGTCACCGCCGTCGTGGTGCGCCGCATCCGCGACGACGCCGGGCGCATCGCCGCGGTCGCCGAGGCGCTCGACGCCGGCGACCTGACCGCCTCCTCCGGCATCACCCGCGGTGACGAGCTGGGCCGCACCGCCGCGGCACTGGACCGCGCCGTGGCGCGCCTGCGCACGGAGATCGCCTCGGTCGCCACGGGCGCCGAGACCCTCGGCCGCAGCTCCGCCGAGCTCGCCTCCGCCTCGGCGCAGTCCGCCACCGCCTCCGAGCGCGCCGCGACCGAGGTCCGCGCCGTCAGCGCCGACATCAGCGCCGTCACCACGAACCTGCAGGCCGTCGCCGCCGGCTCGGACGAGATGGGCTCGGCGATCCGCGAGATCTCCGCCTCGGCTGCGGAGGCGACCGGGGTGGCCGCGCAGGCCGTCCAGGCGGCCGAGGCGACCACCGCCACCGTGGCCCGGCTGGGGGAGTCGTCCGCGGAGATCGGCGACGTCGTCAAGGTCATCACCGCGATCGCCGAGCAGACGAACCTGCTGGCGCTGAACGCCACGATCGAGGCCGCCCGCGCCGGGGAGATGGGCAAGGGCTTCGCGGTCGTGGCCGGGGAGGTCAAGGAGCTGGCGCAGCAGACCGCGCGCGCCACCGAGGACATCGGGCGGCGGGTGGCGACCATCCAGGCCGACACCTCCGGTGCGGTGACGGCGATCTCCTCGATCAGCGAGGTCATCGCCCGCATCAACGACCTGCAGACCACCATCGCCTCGGCGGTGGAGGAGCAGACGGCGACGACCTCGGAGATGTCGCGTTCCATCGGTGACGCCGCGCAGGGTGCCGAGCGCATCACCTCCGGCATCGACGGGGTCTCCGCGGCCACCGACGCCACCGACCGCTCGGTGGTCTCCACCCGCGACGCCGCCGACGAGGTCTCCGGCGTCACCGAGCAGCTGCGCACCCTGGTCGGCCGCTTCCGCCTGTGAGGCCCCTCGAGACCCGTCCTCCCGTCCCCACCGCGGCTCCGCCGCCGCACGGGCGGGGGGACGGGGTCGGGTAGCGTCCCGCGGGTGCCGCGGATCGAGCTCGACGACCTGACCGACGAGCGCTGCGCGGACCACCTGCGCGACTACACCTCCTTGAAGGACGTGCAGCTGCGGGCCCGGCGCGAGCCCGTCGAGGGGCTGTTCCTCGCCGAGGGCGTCGAGGTGGTCCGGCGCGCCCTGGCCGCCGGCCACCGGCCCCGCTCGTTCCTGCTGAGCCCGGCCCGCGCCGACGAGCTCGCCGACCTGCTCGCCGCCGTGGTGCCCGCCGACGTGCCCGTGTACGTCGCGCCCGTCGAGGCGTTCGCCCGCCTGACCGGCGTGGACCTGCACCGCGGTGCCATCGCCTCGATGCACCGCCCGCCGCAGCGCGCCACCGCCGACCTGCTGGGCTCCCTGGAGCCCGGCCCGCGCCGGCTCGTCGTCCTCGAGGACGTCGTGGACCACACCAACGTCGGCGCGCTGTTCCGCTCCGCCGCCGCGTTCGGCGTCGACGGGGTGCTCGTCAGCCCCCGCTGCGCCGACCCGCTCTACCGGCGCAGCGTGCGGGTGTCGATGGGCACCGTCCTGCACCTGCCGTGGGCGCGTGCCACCGCCTGGCCCGGCGACCTGGACCTGCTGCGCGGCAGCGGTTTCACCGTCGCGGCGCTGGCGCTGACCGACGACGCCGTGGACCTGGGGGAGTTCCGCGCCCCGGAGCGCCTGGCGCTGCTGCTGGGCACCGAGGGCGACGGGCTCAGCCACCGGGCGCTGGCGGGCGCCGACGTCGCGGTGCGCATCCCCATGGACGAGCGGGTGGACAGCCTCAACGTCGCCGCGGCCAGCGCGGTGGCGCTGTGGCAGACGCGTCCCCGCTGACCAGGCGGCGCAGGGCGATCCACGCCAGCGGTGCGTACGGCGCCCCCAGCAGCGCGGGGGACAGGCGCAGTTCCGTCAGGCTCCCGCCGGGCACCGCGAGCACGCGGTGCTCCAGCTCGCCGGTCAGCGGGCCGGCACCGACCCGCCAGCGCCAGGTGCGCGAGGACTCGTCGACGGCGGTGACGCGGAACGGCAGCCGCACGCCCAGCGGCGCGTGCACGGTCCCGGTGACGCCCGCGGCGATGCGCGCTGCGGAGCAGTCAACGCCGGTGATCTGCGGCGACCACGACGGCCAGCGCGCCGGTACCGCGTAGTCCTCCCAGGCGGCGCCGGCGTCGCGCCGGCCGCGAGCCACCAGCAGCAGCACCCCTCAGCCCCGCAGGGCGATGTCGGCCACCTCGGCACCGGGCAGCACGGCGACGTCCGCGCCGCGCACCACGAGCTTGGAGCGGCGCACGCCGGAGCCGACGAGCACCCACGCCGACTCCGCGACGGCGCGGTCCACCAGCAGGCGCCAGCCGTCCGGCAGCCCCACGGGCGTGATGCCGCCGAACTCCATGCCGGACTCGGCCACGGCCCGCTCGGTCGGCAGGAACGACGCCTTGCGCACGTCCAGGGCCTTCTTCACGGCGCCGTTGACGTCGGCGCGGGTGGTGGCCAGCACCACGCACGCCGTGACGCGCTCCTCACCGGCGCGCTTGCCGGAGACGACCACGCAGTTCGCCGACCCGTCCAGCGGCACCCCGGCCGCCTCCACGAGGGCGGCGGTGTCGGCGACGCCGGGGTCGATGGCGCACACCCACGCCTCCGCGGGCAGCGCCGCCGCGACCTGCGGCGGCAGCAGCTCGGGGTGCTCGGCCGCGGGCGCCAGCTCCAGCGTCCCGGCGACGGCCTGCGCCTCGGCGGGAGCGGTGCTCACCGGGAGTAGACGGGCGTGAGCGTGGCGCGCGCCAGCACGTGACCGAGGGACGTGAACGCGGCGACGGTCGGGGTGGCGCCCTCGGGCAGCTCCAGCGAGTCCACGTCCAGCGCGTGCACGGCGAAGACGTAGCGGTGCGGGCGGTCGCCGGGCGGGGGAGCGGCGCCGGTGTAGTCGGCGGTGCCCGTGTCGTTGCGCAGCGCGGTGGCGCCCTCGGGGGCCGGCTGCGAGCCGGCGCCCGTCGGCAGGCTCGTCACGGTGACCGGCAGGTCCACGACCGTCCAGTGCCAGAACCCGGCCGGGGTGGGGGCGTCGGGGTCGAAGACGTTGAGCAGGAACGACTTCGTGCCCTCCGGGAAGCCGGACCAGGACAGTTGCGGGGACGTGTTGCCGCTCGCGTGCGCCTCGGCCATGGGCTCGCCCTCGGCGACGTCCGTGGACGTCAGCGTGAAGGACGGCACCTTCGGCAGCAGCGAGTAAGGATCGGGGGCGACGGGGCGCTCGAGGTCCATGCCCCGACCCTACGAGCCCCGCCCACCCCGCGCAGCCCGCCTCCCCCCGCGGTGGTCGAGGAAGCCGCGACCCCCTCGAGCGCCGCGGGTGGAAGGGGCGGGGAACGCGACGGGCCCCCGCCGCGGGGAGCGGCGGGGGCCCGTCGGGACCGGGTGCGGGGGCCCGGGGTGGACCTCAGACGGCGGGCCGCAGCGGCGCCCGCAGCGGCAGGTCGGTGCCCGAGAGCACCGTCTGCGCCGCCTGCATCGTGCGGTGGTTGATGACCACCGGCGCGAGCAGGTTGACCGTCGCGGTGGCCGGGTCGTTCCCGATGTTCACCACGCACAGCACCGCCGCCTCCGTGGCGTCGCGCAGGTCGAGGGCGGCGACGGTCTCGTCGTCGATCTCGGGCGCGTAGCCGGGGAAGAAGCGGCCCGGTGCCACGACGACCAGGCGCAGGCCCTCCTCGTCCACGCTGCGCAGCGAGAACAGCGTGCCGTCCTCGTCGAGGGAGACGAGGTGGAAGCGCACGTGCTGCGGCAGGCCCGCGATGGGAGCCACGAAGTCGATCGTGGGCGCGGACACGGGGGCGTCGGTCATGAGGGTCACTCTAGGAACTCCTGGGCTTCAGGGGGATCAGCGGAGGAAGTCGAGCAGGGTGGGCTGGATGACCTTGGCGGTGGACTGCAGGGCCGCCTGGTAGGCGGTGCTCTGCAGGTTGTACTCGACGAACGTCTTGGCGAGGTCCACGCCCTCGACCTCGTCGAGCTGCTGACCGAGGAAGTCGGCGCGCGCGTCGACGGCCTCCTGGGCCGCGTCGAGCTGGTTCACCCGGGCGCCGACGGTGGCCAGCGCGTTGGTGACGGCGCCGAGGCGCGCGTCCAGGCCCTCGAGCTTGGCGCTGATGGCCGCGCCGTCGGTGCCCTTGACGGCGGCGATCAGCTCGTCGATCTCGGCGAAGACGCTCGTCGCGGTCCCGTCCGCGGAACCGCCGAAGACGTCCGCGCCGGAGATGTCCACCCGCAGCTCCCGGCCCGGGCCGACGGTGCGCGTGAGCGGTGCGCCGTTGTCCCTGGAGGTGTAGACCGGCTCGCCGTCGGCGTCGGTCCCGACCACGTAGGCCTCGGGCTGGTCGCTGGTGCCGGCGAAGACCGGGCGGCCCTGGTGGGTGGTGTTCGCGGCGCTCAGCAGCTGGTTCTTGATCTCACCGAGCTCGATCGCGATGGCGGCGCGCGCCTTGCCGTCGTTGCTGCCGGTGCTGGCCGCCTGGACGGTGAGCTGGCGGGCCTTCTGCAGCGCGGCGAGGGCGCTGTCCAGCGCGTTCTCCTGCGTGGTCTGCACGGCCTGCGCGTCGGTGATGTTGCGGCCGTGCTCGGTGTTGACGGCGACCTGGTCGTGCAGGCGCAGCGCGTTGCCGGCGGCGACTGGGTTGTCGGAGGGCTTGGCGTACGCCTTGCCGCTGGTGAGCTGCTCCTGCAGCTTGCTGCTGCGGGCCTGCGAGGCCTGCAGGTTGGTCAGGGAGTTCAGTGCGATGCTGCGCTGGGTCACTCGGCCGAGCACGGGGTACCTCCTGGGGTCAGGTCGTCGGTGCGGGGGGTCAGCGGCCGACGACGCCGGTGCCGCGGATCAGGGTGTCCAGCGCCTCGTCGATCGCCGTCAGGACGCGGGCGGCGGCGGAGTAGGCGTGCTGGTAGGAGACGAGGTTGGTCATCTCCTCGTCGAGGTTCACGCCGGAGACGGCCTCGCGGGCGGCGTCGGACTTCAGCGACACCTGCTCGGCCAGGGCGGCGCGGTTCTCCGCCGACTGCGCCGAGGAGGCGATGCCGGTGACCTCCTTGCGCCAGGCGGTGGTGACGGTGCGCAGCTCGGTGACGGCGGCCTTGGCGGCGGCGCGGTCGACCGTGCCGGCCGCGCTGTCCTGGAAGGCGTTCCCGGTCAGGGCGAGGTTGCGCGCGGCGTCGACCGCGTTGCCCGCGGAGTCGGTGGTGCTCAGGAGGTCCCCGTTGCCGGCCACCGTCTTGACTGCGGTGTTGATCCGGTCGGCGAGGGTCGTGGCGAAGGCGTCGAGGGCTTCCTTCTGCTTCGGCAGCGTGGTGTTCGCGCCGTCCAGGACGCCCTTGAGGGCGCCGGAGGCGGGCGCGGCCGGCGCGCCGCCGACGTTCACGGTCAGCTCCGCGCCGAGGCGCGCACCGGCCGGCACGACGATCGACAGCGTGGCGGACTGGCCGCCGGAGACGAGGGCGGCGTTGCCGACGTAGACGTCGACGACCCCGCTGTCGCGCTGCACGGTGCGGGCGCCGGTGGCGCCGGCCAGCGTGCTCAGGAGCTGCTCGCGCTGGTCCAGCAGCTCGTTGGCGGTGCCGCCGGCGGCGAGGGTGCCGCGGATGGCGTCGTTGAGCTCGGCGACGCTCGCCGCGGCCCGGTTGACGTCGGCGGCGAGGAGCTGCGCCTGGTCCGTCAGGCCCGTGTACTGGCCCTCGAGCTGGTCGTTCATGCCGGTGACCGTCGACACGACCGCCTGCGTGCGGGTGGCGACGAGCGAGCGGGCCGCGTCGGCGCCGTCGGCGCCGGCCTTGGCGAGGTCGTTCCACGCCGAGGACAGGTCCGCGAGGTCCTTGCTGAGGCCGGAGGTGCCGGTGTCGGCGAGGGCGCTCTCGATGCCAGCCCACACCTGGCCGGCGGCCTTCTGCTCGGCGGCGGTCGCGGCGTCCTGCCGGGCGGTGGCGGTGGCCAGGGCGTCGGCGACGCGGCTGATGCCGGTGACCTGCACGCCGTCGCCGGCCACGTTGCGCTGCACGTGCTGGCCGGTCTGGGTCAGCACGCCGGAGGTCTGGTCGACGCGCTGGCGGGAGTAGCCCGGCGTGTTGACGTTGGCGATGTTCTGCCCGGTGGTCTCCATGCCGCGCTGGGCGGCGCTGAGGGCTCGGCTGGCCTGGTTGATGCCGGAGAAGGTGCTCATCGTCAGGGGTCCTTTCAGAGGGCTTCGTCGACGAAGTGGGCGCGGGATCCACCGGCCGACGTGGCCGTGTTCTTGCCCCGGGCGGTGTACGTGTCGAGGGGGGTGTCCAGGCCGAGCAGCGTCTCGCGCAGGGCGCGGGCGCCGGAGCTCAGCAGGTCGCGGTTGGCGTCGGCCAGGGCCTGGATCTCCGCGGTGAGGGTGAGGAACGCGTCGCGGTGGCCGCGCAGCAGCTCCCCCCACGGCTCGGGCGCGGCGGCCGCGAGCGCGTTGAGGCTGGGGCCGGGCTCGATCTCCAGCTCGGTGGCGACCGCGTCGACCTCGGCGGCGCGCAGCACCTCCGTGGAGCGGATCTGGTCCATGACGAACTCGACCTCGCGGGTGGCGTGCGCCAGCCAGCGCGTGCGGCCGCTGGCCAGCACGAGCTGCTCCTCCTCCAGCTTGAACAGGAGCAGCTCCAGCAGCTCCCGCTCCTTCCAGAGGATGCCGGAGACCTCGGCGAGTCCCATGCGTGTCCTTCCGTCGTCGGCACCGTCGCCGGCGCGTTCCCGCGCCTGCGTGACGCTCCTCGTCCTTGCCGCACCCATCGGCAGCCGGGCGGTGGATCTGAGGTCCCGGCCCGGGGCGCTGCCGGCGGGCGCGGGTGGCGTGCGGCGACGCGTCAGTCGTTCGGCTTCCTGACGAAGAACGCGTTCTTGCCGGGCTTGCGCAGCGCGTAGGGCCGGCCGTCGTCGCGGGCCTTGCGCAGCTCGCGGTGCATCTCGCGGGCGTTGTCCTCCATCGCCGAGGCGACCACGACGGCGTTGACGCCGCGCTGGCGCTCCGCGGGGTCGCGCAGCACGTGGTCGTTGCGGCCGTCCTCGTGGGCGATCGTGAGGAAGTTCTTCGCCGCCAGGGCGTAGAGGGCGCTGACGCGCTCGCCGTACTTGTCGGCGTACTCGTCGATGAACGAGGGGGTCAGCCGGCCCCGGCGCGAGGCGTGCTCGAGGTCCTGCAGCACCCGGTACAACGGCTTCACGGCGTCCACTCCTGTCTCTCCTTCGACTGCCGCACCGGTCGGGGCCGGTGCGTCCTGCGGGGAGAGCATCGGCGGCGAGTGCTTCGACGCTGAACCGCACCACGCCGTTACGGGGAGGTTTCACCCGGTCGCCGAGGGGTCCTCACCGAGCGTGGGCACCGCCCGGGCGGCGGGGCCCGCAGGCAGCGTCCGCGGTCCACCCGTCGGGCGCTCAAGGTGACGCACGGCGGGCCCGAGACAACGGGTGTGACCGCAGACGCCGCCAGCACCCCCGTGGAGCTCACCGATGCGCAGCGCGCCGAGCTCGTCGAGAAGCACCTGCCGATCGTCGGCTACATCACCAGCGAGTTCATCGGCCGGTTGCCCTCGCACGTGAGCCGGGACGACCTGACGTCGGCGGGGCTCATGGCGCTGTTCCAGGCCTCGCGCGGCTACGACCCCACCACCGGGGTGCCGTTCGCCCGCTACGCGAACACCCGCATCCGCGGCGCCATCCTGGACGACCTGCGCGGCGCCGACTGGGCCTCCCGCGGGGTGCGCTCGCGGGCCCGCAAGCTCAGCGCCACCGAGGACCAGCTCACCACCCAGCTGGGCCGCACCCCCACCCCGGTGGAGCTGGCCGGTGTCCTGGGCGTGTCGGTGCGCGAGCTGACCGAGACCCGCGACGAGTCGCAGCGTGCGATGGTCCTGTCGATGCAGGGCTTCACCGCCGACGGCGGCTCCATCGACGACCACCTGCCCACCCACACCCCCGGCCCCGAGCAGGAGCTGCTGCACCGCGAGCGCCTGGGCTACCTGCGCGCCGCGATCGCCGCGCTGCCCGAGCGGCTGCGCATCGTGGTGGAGGGCTACTTCCTGCACGAGCGGCCCATGGCGGAACTCGCCGAGGAGCTGGGCGTCACGGAGTCCCGCATCTCGCAGATGCGGGCCGAGGCGCTCGCGCTGCTGCGCGACGGCATGAACACGCACCTGTCGCCGGAGATGGTGGCGCCGGCCACCGGCTCGGCGCCCGCCGTGAAGCGCAAGGAGGCGTACTACGCGGCCGTCGGCACCCAGTCCGACTTCAAGGCGCGCCTGGCGTTGTCCGCGTTCGGTGCGTTCGCGGCACCGGCACCCTTCTCGGCCCGCACCGCCTGAACCGTGCGGCGCGGACGACCGCTCACCCGAGCCTCGTGAACCCTGTCGGCACTTCGCCCGGACGGCCCGCTGCGGCGATGACCCGCTGAGCGGTGCGCAGGGGTTCGCCGTCGGTCGGGGGGTTCCTCGCCGACGTGCGGGCGCACCGACGGGTCGCGGGTGCGGTCGGCCCCGAACAGGGCGCCGAACGCTTCGACCACCGCTGTCCTGCGGACGGAGCCTGCCGCCTCGACGAGGGGCGCGGCAGCCCCGGGGTGCCGGCGAGACCGACCGCGGGGGTGCGGGCGCTGGCGGAGGGGTGTGGCGCCCGTGCGACGGGCTGGGGCGCAGCCGGCCCGCGGACGGGGCGGGACGTGCGACCGGTGCAGCGACGTCGTCGTCGACGTCGTCGAGGTCGTCGGTGCCCCGTCCCGACACCGTCAGGGCCGGTGTGTCCCGACCGTGGCCGTCTGGTGCTCCAGCGCCCGCAGGAGTTCGTCGCACACGAGATCGACCTGCTGGCCGGTGATGCCCGGGAACAGCGGCAGGCTGAGCAGGTGGGGACTGCTGCCTTCCGTCACCTGGAGGTCCTGGTGGGGGAACTGCAGGTACCCCGCTTGCCGATGGCACGGGACGGGGTAGTGGATCCCCGTCTCGATGCCTGCGGCGAGCAGGGCAGCGCGCACCTCGTCCCGCCCCGGGACCCGCACGACCTCCAGGTGGTGGACGGACTCGCTCCCGGGTGACTGCTCGGTGAGCCGGACACCGGAGAACCCGGACAGCCGCTCGGCGTACTGCCGCGACGCGCTGCGGCGCTGCTCGTTCCAGGACCCGAGGTGCGGGAGCTTGACCGACAGGACAGCAGCCTGCACGGCGTCCAGACGGCTGTTGCGCCCCACCAGCGGGTGCTCGTACTTGGAGTCGAGCGCGCGACCGTGGTCGGCGAGCTGGCGGACGCGTCGCGCCAGCGCCGCATCGTCTGTGACGAGTGCCCCGCCGTCACCGAAGGCCCCCAGATTCTTGCCCGGGTAGAAGCTGGTGCAGCCGGCGACGCCGAAGGAGCCCACCGGCCGACCGTTCCAGCGCGCGCCCTGGGCCTGCGCGCAGTCCTCGACCACGGCGATGCCGGTCCTGCGCGCCACGTCCGCGATCGCGGTCATGTCGGCGGCCTGACCGTACAGGTGGACCACGATGACAGCGGCCGTGCGCGGCGTGGTGCCGGCCTCCACGGCCTCCGGGGTCACCAGCATCGTGGCGGGGTCGACGTCGATGAACCGGGGGACGGCCCCCACGGCGACGACGGCCTCGGCGGTCGCGATGAAGGTGTTGGCCGGGACGAGCACCTCGTCACCGGGACCGAGGCCGAGACCCCGGAGCGCGAGCTCGATGGCGTCCGTGCCGTTGCCGACGCCGACGGCGTGCCCGACGCCCGACGCGCCGGCCCACGCGTCCTCGAACTCCTCCACCACCGGGCCGCCGACGTACCGGGCGCTGCGGGTGACACGTTGCCAGGCCTCGTCGAGCTCCGCGGTCAGCGGGGCCTGGCTGGCCGCCAGGTCGAGGAAGGGGACGCGGATCACCGCAGCACCCGCGCGGTGTCGCCGACCTCGGCGAGGCTCACTGCGCGGCCCTCCCGCAAGGACGTCGAGGCCGCCTCGAGCGTCCGGACGACCTCGAGCCCCGCCTCGCCGTCCGTCAGCGGCCTGGTCCCGTCGCGGACGCTGTCCACGAAGTGCTGGTCCTCCAGCCGCAGCGGCTCGCTGAACGGGATGTACGGGGAGTGGATGTCCCCGTAGCGGTAGGTCATGGGCGTGCTCGGCGAGAAGTCCTCGCCGGGCACGACGCCCTTGTCGTAGATCCGGATCCGCTCGTCGTCGGCCAGGTCGTCGTACACGGCCATCCGCTGGGAGCCGACCACGGTCAGTCGCCGCACCTTGTGGGGGTCGAGCCAGCTCACGTGCACGACCGCCTGCACGTCCAGACCGGCGTACTCGAGCATCACGTAGGCGTTGTCGGCGATCGAGCGGTTGAGGTGGCCGCGCCCCCAGGCGCGGACCACGGTGGGGGCCGTCCCGACGAGGGTGTTGATGATGCTGACGTCGTGGGGTGCGAGGTCCCACACGACGTCGCAGTCCGACTGGTACAGGCCGAGGTTGAGGCGCTGGCTGTCGATGTGCCAGACGTCGCCGAGGTCACCGCGCTGGACGAGGTCGCGCAGCGCCCGGACCGCGGGGTTGTAGGCGAAGGTGTGCCCGACCATCAGGGTCAGGCCCCTCGCGGCCGCGAGGTCGACGAGGTCCGCGCCCTCTCGGGAGGTCAGCGCCAGCGGCTTCTCGACGAGGACGTGCACGCCGGCCTCGAGCGCCGCCTCCGCCAGCGCGGCGTGCGTCGACGGGTGGGTCGCGAGCACGACCGCGTCCACGACGTCGAGCAGGTCCGCGAGGCTGGGGGCGACGGCGGCGGCCGGGAAGGCCGCGGCGATGACGTCCTGCCGCTGGCGGTCGAGGTCGAAGCACACCACCCGGTCGACGTCCGACAGCGAACTCAGCACGCGGACGTGCTTGGACCCCCAGTAGCCGAGGCCGACAACTCCTACCTGCATGTCCCGTCCTGGTCCGCAGCCGTCGGTGCCCCTGTCACGCGAACGCCGGTCACCCTTTGTCGAGCAAGCGTAACGCAGTGTGCCTCATCTGGCAGGTCGCTTCACCACGAGCCGCAGGACGGGCCCCCAGCGCCCGCGACAGGACGGGCCCCCAGGGCCCACGACACGACGATCCGCTCACCCGGCAGCGTCATCGACCGCACCGGCAGCGCCGCTGCCGGGTCGCGGCCGCGCAGGACGACGGGCACGTCCTCCGCCTTGGCGGCGACCTCCAGGCGCGTCCACGCCCGCGCGAACGCGAACCGCCCGTCCGGCAGCCCCCACGCGCGCACGACGTGCTCGCGGGGCCGCCGGTCGAACCGCTCCGCGTCGCACACCCAGCGGCGCCCCGCCGCGGGTGGGCCGCCGGGGAACGTGCACACCACCTGCCGACCGTCGTCCAGGTAGCTGACCGCCTGGTCGCCCCGCGGGCGGACGTGCTCGCCCCGCGGGCGCACGGCCACCTCCGGCCGCGCTGGCGGGCTCACGCGGACGCTCCTCCGTCGACCGTGATCACCGACCCGTTGACGTTCGTGTCCGCGGTGAGGAGCCAGGTGACGACCTCCGACACCTGCTCGGGGGTCGTCAAGGACCCCGTCGGGGTGCGGCGGAGGATCGACCCGAGCTGTTCGCCCGCCAGCGCCGACGACATCTCCGACTCGAAGAAGCCGGGCGCGACCACGTTGACGAGCAGGCGGCCCTTCATCTCGGCGGCCAGTGCCCGCGCGAACGACTCGAGCGCCCCCTTCGTCGCCGCGTAGACGGTCAGCCCCGGGTAGCCCTGCCGGGCGCCGATGGAGCCGACCACGACGACCCGGCCGCCACCGCCCTGGCGGAGGACCTGCCGCCCGAAGGACCGCGTCAGCACGATCGGCGCGCGGACGTTGACGTCCAGCAGCCGGGCGATCTGCGCGGGGGAGGTGTGCGCCAGCAGGGAGTCCTGGCCGACCGCCGCGTTGAGCACGAGCGCGTCCACGCGGCCCCAGTCGCGCACCAGGTCGGTGAGGAACGCGGACGCGGCCTCGTCGTCGGTGGCGTCGAGGACCCGGTGGGAGAAGCGGTCCCCGTGCAGGGCCTCCAGCTCCGCCACCTCCCGGGTCGTCGTGCGGGAGAAGGTGCCCACCCGGTGACCACGTTCGAGGAGGTCGCGGCACAGGACGAGGCCGAGGCCCCGGGAACCGCCGGTGACGAGGACGTTCACAGTGCCGCCTTCAGCGCAGGGGTCAGGGGGATGTCGTCGTGCAGCGTCACCAGCCGGGGCACCGCCACCTCGGGCAGCCGACCGGCCACGTGCGCCCGGAGGTCGTCCGCGGTCGCGCTCGCGCCCCTGCGGAGCACGACGTCGGCCACGGGGACCTGCCCCAGCACGGGGGCCCGCCGGCCCCGCACGCGCGCCCACGCCACCTCGGGGTGCGACAGGAAGGCCGCCTGGACCGCCACGGCGTCCACCTTGGCGCCACCGACGTTGATGAACTGCACGGCCTCGCGGCCCACCACGTGGACCCTCCCGTCCCGCACCACGGCGCGGTCGCCGGTGCTCACCCACTCCGAGGTCGCGGTCCGGTGGACCCAGGGCGAGGCCACCTCCAGCTGGTCGCCGCGCAGGCGCACCCGCACCCCGCCGGCCCGCGGTGCGTCCAGCCACTCCACGGGGAAGCCGGCCCGGCCGTCGCTCACGGCGAGGACCGCGCCGGTCTCGCTGGTCGCGTAGACGTGCGTCAGCCGCGCGTCGGGGAACAGCCGGCCGAGCTCGTCGAGGAGGTCCTGCTCGACCGGCTCACCGCCCAGCGTGAGCTGCCGCAGGGGGAGCGGGCGCAGCTCGTCGTCCCGGTGCGTCAGGAGGGTGCTGCGCCAGAAGGACGGTGTCGCCGAGACGGCGGTGACCCCGGAGGCCAGCGCCACCGCGACCCACGTGTCGAGGTCCCGGGGAGCGACCGGCACCACGGACTGCCCCGGGACGAACAGCCCCGTCGTGGCGAGCTGGTACCAGGCGTAGGTCCCCGCCGAGTACGGGCACAGCCAGCGCCGGGCCGGCTCGTCGGCCGGCGCGCGCCGGGTCACCAGCGACCCCAGGTCGTGCTCGACCAGCTTGGGTGCGCCGGTGGTCCCGGAGGTGAGCACCGTGACCCGGCCTGCGCGCGCGGGAGCCGTCGCGGTCGGCCGCAGGCGCCGTGGCCCGTCGACCACCAGGTAGCCGACGTCGCGCAGCCGGTCCAGCAGCGACTCGTCGGCGCGGTCGCCGTCGACGACGAGCAGGTCGCCGCCGGCGCGCACGGCGGCCGCCAGCGCTGCCCAGGGCGTTCGGGTGTCACGGGCCACCAGGGCCACCGCCCGGGAGCCGTCGACGACGTCGGCGAGGTCGTCCGCCAGTTCCGCCCACGAGGTCGCTCCCCCGTCGAGGACCACGAGCGCGTCCCACTGCGGCCTCACCCCGCCGACCTCCTCGCGGGCCGGGGAACGGCTCGCGCCGCCACCGCGAGGTGCGCCTGGAGCTCCGCGAGAGCGCTCGCGGCCTCGGCGGGGTAGGCGTCGGAGAAGTGGCGGGGGTAGGGGTGGCGGGTGCCGGTCGGCAGGTCCAGCAGGGCGGTCACGGGGCCCGCCACCGAGCCGTCGGCGAGGACCAGCGCCGCGTCCGGCACGTCGCCGGACACGGTGGCGCCCGCGGCGATGAACGCCCCCTCCCCGACCACCGCGCCCGGGAGCACGGTGACGCCGACGCACAGCACCGCGCCCCTGCCCACCGTCACCGGGCGGAAGAGGTGCGACGGCGGGAGGGGGTCGTTCGTCAGCGTCACCTGCGAGTAGATCCACACCAGGGACGCGACCTTCGACCCCTTCCCGATCTGGGCGTAGCCGTGCACGCGCACGTGGTCGCCCAGCTCCGCATCACCCTCGACGGAGCTGTAGGAGCCGATGCGGAGGTCGCGCCCGGCCACGACCCCGGCCCGCAGGAGGGCGTGGTGGCCCGTCTGCAGGCCCGGCCCGAAGCGCGAGCCGCCGTGGACGACGCTGTGCGAGCGGATGCGACTCCCCGCCCCGATCTCGAGCGCACCGGCGCCGGGAGCCTCCGGCGCGGACCCCAGCAGGCAGAACTCCTCCACGACGGTGCCGGCGGCCAGGCCGACCCCCGCGTGCACCACGGAGCAGTGCCCGACCACCACGTCGTCCGCCAGGCGGGCGCCGGGGTGCACGAGGGCCGTCGGCGCGATCACCGGTTCAGCCATGGCGTTCGAAGAACGCGGTGACGTCCGCGACGGTGTGCAGCCCGCGCAGCTCGTCCGCCTCGAAGTTGAGCTCGCGGCCGACCTCGTCCTCCACCCGCAGCGCCAGCTCCGAGAAGTCCAGGCTCCGGAAGCCGATCTCGCGCAGGCTGGCCCCCGGCGAGCCCGTCGGTGCCTTGCCCTGGCGCTGCAGGATCTCGTCCATCATCGCCCGGGTCACGTCCTGGTCCACGTCGCCTCCTCCACGTCGCCGGACCAACCTAGCGGTTGCTCTGACGAGCGGCTCCGCCACAGTGAGTGACATGAGGTGTGATCGTGAGCTTCGGGGCGTCCGGTGCCCCGTCGACCGGGGAGGTGACCGCCAGTGGCTGCGGTGGAGCCGTTGATCCTCGTCGGGTCCGGCGGGTTCGCCCGCGAGGCGGCGGAGGTGGTGCACGCCGTCAACGCCGTGCAGCCGCGGTGGGACCTGCTGGGCTTCACCGACGACGACCCCGCCCTCGAAGGCGCTCGCGTGAAGGGTCTCCCGGTCCTCGGGCCCACCGCGGAGGTGGTGAGCGCCCACCCCGGCGCGCGCCTGGTGCTGTGCACCGTGAGCCCTCAGCGCTACTTCACCAAGCGGGTCCTGGAACGGCGGCTGGCCCTCCCGCCCGAGCGGTACGCCTCCCTCGTCCACCCCCGTGCCGCGCTGGCGCCCAGCGTGGCCGTGGGGGCGGGGGCGGTCGTCCTGGCAGGGGTCGTCGCCACGGGCGACGCGACGATCGGCCCGCACGTCGGCGTCATGCCCGCCGCGGTGATCACCCACGACGACCACCTCGGGGCGTTCGCCAGCGTCGCCTCGGGAGCCCTCCTCGCCGGCGGCGTGGTCCTGGAGGAGGAGGCGTACGTGGGCGCGGGCGCCATGCTCGACGCCGGGGTCGTGGTGGGGCGCGGCAGCCTCGTCGGCATGGGCTCGGTGGTCCGGCACGACGTCCCGCCGATGCAGGTCTGGGTGGGCAGCCCCGCTCGCCGGCTGCGGGACGTGGTGCGACCGGGTGACGCTCAAGTTCCGTCAGGAAGAGCCGATGGGAGACCTGGATAGGCCGGACGAGTGAGGGAGTGGCATGAGCGACAGGGTCCTGCTGACCGGAGGCGCCGGTCTGATCGGCTCCACGATCACCGATCTCCTCCTGGAGGATCCCGGCGTCGAGGCGATCACCGTCTTCGACGACTTCAGCCGCGGCACCCTCGCCAACCTGGCCCGGGCCGTGCGCTCCCCCCACGTCCGCGTCGTGCGCGGAGACGTGCGCGACGTGGCGGCCGTGGAGCGGGTCGTGCGCGAGGCCGACGTCGTCTTCCACCTGCCGGCCATCCGGATCACCCGCTGCGCCAGCGAACCGAGGCTCGCCAACGACATCATCGTCAACGGCACGTTCAACGTGCTGGAGGCGGCTGCCGCGCACGGCGTCCGCAAGGTCGTCGCCTCGTCGACGGCGTCGGTGTACGGCATGGCCGAGGTCTTCCCCACGACCGAGCGCCACCACAGCTACAACAACGACACCATCTACGGCGCCGCGAAGGCCTACAACGAGGGGCTGCTCCGCAGCTTCAAGGCGATGCACGACCTCGACTACGTGGCGCTGCGGTACTTCAACGTCTACGGCCCGCGGATGGACACGGAGGGCAAGTACACCGAGGTCCTGATCCGCTGGATGCAGGCGATCGAGTCCGGGCAGCCCCCGGTCGTCCACGGCGACGGGTCGGCGACCATGGACTTCGTCAACGTGCGCGACGTCGCGCGGGCGAACCTGGCGGCGATGCGCGCCGACGTCACGGACGAGGTCTTCAACGTCGCCCGCGGCGAGGAGACGTCCTTGCTGCAGCTCGCGCAGGCGCTCCTGCGCGTGATGGGGTCCGAGCTCACCGTGCAGCACACCGACGTCCGCGCCGTCAACAGCGTGCCCCGGCGGCTGGCGGACACGTCCAAGGCGGAGCGGGTGCTCGGCTTCCGCGCGGAGACGGGCCTCGAGGAGGGGCTCGCGGAACTGGTGGCCTGGTGGCGCGGCCTGGGTGCCGAGGAGGCCGAGAGCAGGGACCTGGCGGTGCCCCGCCCCTCCGCGGCCCGCCGCGACGCGCTGGCCGCCCTGTGACCGCCGTGAGCCCCGTGGACCCGGTGACGAGCCCGGCGCAGCACGTGCCCATCGCGCGGCCGTTCTTCGGCGAGGAGGAGGAGCGCGCGGTCGTCGAGGTCCTCCGCAGCGGCTGGGTCACCCAGGGGCCCGTCGTGGCGCGCTTCGAGGAGGTCGTCGCCGAGCGCGTGGGGGCCGCCCACGCCGTCGCGGTCACCTCCGCGACCACCGCCCTGCAAGCCACCCTCGTGGCGCTCGGCATCGGCCCGGGGGACGAGGTCGTCTGCCCCAGCTACACCTACATCGCGACCCCGAACAGCATCGTCAACGCCGGCGCCACGCCGGTCTTCGCCGACCTGGACGCCGAGACGTGGTCCGTCGACCCCGCGGCGGTCGAGGCGGCCATCACGCCGAGGACGGCGGCCATCATGCCCGTCCACATGGGGTACGCCGCCGACTCCGCCGCGCTGCACGACATCGCCCGCCGGCACGGCCTCGCCGTGGTCGAGGACGCGGCCCCCGCGCTCGGTGCGCACACGGCCGACGACTTCGGCAACCGGGCCGTCGGCGACAGCGAGGGAGCGGTGGTGTTCAGCTTCCACCCGCGCAAGATCGTCACCTGCGGCGAGGGCGGCGTCATCACGACGCCGGACGGGCGCGTGGCCGAGCAGCTGCGGCTGCTCCGCCACCACCACATGAGCGTCTCGGACGTCGCCCGCCACCGCGCAGGGGGACTGGTCTTCGAGTCGTACGAGGACGTCGGCCACAACTGGCGCATGACGGACCTGCAGGCCGCCGTGGGCGTGGCGCAGATGGGCAAGCTCGACCGGATCCTCGCCGAGCGCGCCGACATCGCCCGACGGTACGACGAGGTGTTCCTGGGCCACCCCCACCTGCGGCGTCGGCGGCTCCTGCCCGGCAGCAGCGATGCGCACCAGGCCTACTCGGTGGAGGTGCTGGCGGGAGCTCCGCTGTCGCGCGACGACCTCATGGCCGCGCTGCAGCGCGCCGGCATCGCCACCCGCAGGGGAGTGATGAGCAGCCACCTGGAGCCGGCGTACGTCCAGCGCTTCGGACGGCTCGCCCTCCCGCACACGGAGCGGGTCAGCGGCAACACGCTGATGCTGCCCGTCTTCGCGGGGATGCGCGCGGACGAGGTCGACCACGTCCGCGCATCGGTGCTCTCGGCCCTCGCCGGCCCCCGCGGCTGAGGGTTTCCCGCGCTGCCGACCTCAAGCGGAGGGCGGCCGATGCCGAGCACTACTGCAGACGGGTGAACGCCACGGCGAGCACCCGTCGCCCGCCGCGACAGGAGGACCCATGACTCTGCTGGTGCTCGGAGACGGAGCCGAGGGCGTCCGCGACGAACTCGGCCGCCTGGTGGCACGGCTGGTGACCGCCGGGCACGACGTCGTCGGACTGGACGTGCACGCCGCGGAGGTCACCAGCCGGCAGGACCGGGCTCCGGACGTCCTCACGTGGGTCCTCACCTCGCTGGGACCGCGGCTGGTCGTCTGGGTCGACGCGCCGCAGCCGCTCCCCGCCGTCGGTGCCGACACCACCGTCCTCGCCGCCGACCGGGCCGCGGTCCTGCCTGCGCTGCGTTCCCTCTGCGGTGTCGCGACCCTGCCGGCGGACGCCCCGAGCGAGGCCGTCCACCTGGCGGAGGCGCTGTCGGCGTGGCGCTCGGCGGTGCAGACCGGTCCCCGGCGGTTGGCGGTGCGGGAGCGGGCGCCTCGCGTCAGCGTCCTCATGGCGTTCTACAACCTCTCCGACTACACGCACGAGGCCATGCGCTCGGCGCTCGACCAGACCTACGACGACCACGAGGTCGTCGCCCTGGACGACGGTTCGACCGACGAGACCCCGGACATCCTCGCGAGCTACGCGGGGAACCCCAGGGTGCGCATCGTGAGGCAGGACAACCTGGGCGGCACCGGCCGGATGGACCTGGTGTGCAACCAGCTGGTCCGCGCGGCACGCGGGGAACTCATCGCGTGGGCCGGCGGTGACGACCGGAACCTCCCCGACCGGCTGCAGACGCAGGTGGGCGCGTTCGACGACGACCCCGGTCTGGACGTCTGCCACGGTGCGGCGATCCTCATGGACGCCGCGGGAACGCCGCTGTCGCGGGGGTGGGCGCTGCCGAGGCCCTACGACGACCACTGCCTCCTGCGTGAACTCGTCCGGCAGAACCTCCTGGGCCACCCGTCGGTGATGATGCGCCGCGACGCCTTTCAGCGGTCGGGCCTCTTCGAGCAGGGGGTGTCCGCGGACTACCACTTCTGGTTGAAGACGGCAGGCACCCTCCGGTACCGGTACCTCCCGCAACCCGTCGTCGCCTACCGGTTCCACGAGAAGAGCCTGTCCACGAGCGAGGCCGGCGCGGCACACACGTACCGCGAGGGCCTGCGGCTGCGGGAACTGGTCCTCCGGCAGCGTCCGCTCGAGGACTTCTTCCCCGAGCTCGTCGGGGTCGACGACCGCGGGATCCGTGCGGACGCCTCGCTGGTGCTGGGGAACTGGTTGCTGGACGTCTCGCCCGAACTCGCGCTGCTCGCGTGGGAGGGGGCGCTCGCGCTGGGCTCTGCCGGCGCCCACCACAACGCGGCCGTCGTGCACTGGCTGACCGGCGACACCGCGGCGGCGATCTCGTCGGCGCGCGCCGGCGTGCGGATCGACCCCTCCGTCGAGACGCTCCTCGACCGCTTCTCCGCCGGCGGCGAGGAGCAGTTCACGCTGCGCGGCCCGGGCCTGGCGCTGGACGAGCAGCTGCAGCGGGCGCGCCGGGCCAACGGCGCGACGATCCACCGGTGGGACGGGACGACCCTCGACGTCGACAGCGCCTACCTGGCGCTGCACCCGGACCACGACGAGCTGTCGCGAGAGGCCATCGCGGCCTGGTGCGCCACCACCCGGGCCGGTGACCCCGTCCGCTGGGTCATCCCCTCCCTCGGCACCGCGCCCGAGGAGCTGTTCGAGCGCCTCGCGCGGCTGACGGCGGGGTCCGACCTGGCCGCCGCGGCGGACGTGACCCTCGAGCTGATCGACGACCTCCGCATGCTGCCGCCCAGCTTCGACGAGGCCCGGATGCTCCCCTCCGGGGCGGGGCACCGCCTGCAAGGTGTCGTCTCGTCCCCCAGCGCCGTGGGCGCGCTGGCCTCCTGGGCGCTCACGCGCGCGAGCGGGTACCAGACCACCTCCTAGGTGTACCCGGCAGCCGCGTCGGTGACGGCCGCCCTCCGCCGGCGGTCCGTCGGAGGGCTGCGACGCCGTCGAGCGCCGTAGTGCTCGGTCGACCGCGCGAGGGCCGCGGCGCGTCCGGCGCCGCCGGTGGGCACCTGCCGGTAGGCCCGGGCGCCGTCGGTCGTGATGCCGCCGGTGCCGGTGGCGCTGCGGTCCCTGAAGCAGGCTGCGGCCGGGTCGGGAGCCGGTGCAGGCCGGTCCTCCCGCGGCCCGGAGCGCACCGACCGCCGGCCGGCGCCCGCAGCGGGCAGCCGTGGTGCCGGACGATCCCGCCACCCGGCCCGGCGCCTGCCGGCCGTCGCCGTCGACGTCGGTCAGGGCGACGACGGCGGTCCGCTGCCTGAGCACCTCCTGGTCGTCCGGGCGTGGCCCGTCGACACGTGTCGACG